>JBKCXY010000116.1:0-4047 GCA_046315835.1 Pseudobdellovibrionaceae bacterium
AGAGTAAAGTCTTGGAGCAAAATCAAAGGCCTCTCTTTGGTGCTCAGCCTCTGCCACAGAAGTGCATCGCAGTGCACTTTTTGCCGTACGCAATATAGTACTTAGAAACTGACTCAAAATCCTGTCCCTGGTCTCTGCTACCGCCTCAATGAAGCCAAGATTTACTAATGAAATTTGCGTGTTCGTTGGTGATTTCTGTTTCTTGCAAAACAAGAAACAGAAATTCCGTCCGATTTCCTTTTTTTCTCTATTGAGTCAGGTAGTTAGAGGACGGCGTTCTGCTGAAGGGACACGATTTTGAGTCAGTTTCTAGTTATTAGTCCGCTCATTATGGTTTGTAAACGGCGTCAATAAGATCTGCGTAGGCTTTCTCGAAGTTATCATTGATGACTACTTTTTCAAACTGAGACTCAAAGCTCAGTTCATGAACGGCATTCCTGAGACGACGTTGGATAACTTCTTCTGAGTCGGTATTTCTGCCCCTGAGTCTCTGTTCCAAAGTGTGCAAATCAGGAGGCCTAATAAAAATGAGTTGTGCTTTTGGGCCGTATATTTTTTTGATTCGATGGGCTCCAGAGACATCAATCAGCAAAAATACAGATTTTCCATCCGCGAGAGCTTGATCGATCTGCGTCTTTGAAGTGCCGTAATAGTTCCCATGAACTTCAGCATGCTCTAAAAACTCAGAGGTGGCTAACTTTGCTCGAAAGTCTGCTATGCTCACAAAATTGTAGTCTATGCCAGAGACTTCTCCAGGGCGTGGAGCACGAGTAGTCACTGACACAGACTGGACAAATTCGCTTTTGTGATCTGTCAGAAATCTTTTCACCAAGCTCGTTTTTCCGCCGCCGCTAGGAGCCGAGAGAATGATCAAACGAGGCTCGCTGTGCAAATAGAGATTTTTACAGGCCATGCTTAGGGCATGAGGGCTGATCAAAAATACAGCTGCAAAAAGGGACAAGAATCCGGAATTCATCCTATTGCTCATGTTCAAAATTTGCGCCAGACGAGGTCAAACGAGCAAGCTTTCAGGCAGCTCAGGAGTTGGAATGCGCGAAAAGGCAGCGCTATTGTCAAGAATTTCGACAGAGAACAGTATCATTCAACGGCAAAATGAGATACCAACTTCTTGATGGTGAATGATTCTATACCCTCTTCGAGGCTCAGGTCATCATCGAGAGATAGCGAAGACATTACAACGAAGTCAGAGAGCTAGCCCCGCACTCCGTTAGAGTTTTAAAAAGCGGACTCCAACCCCAGATAATCTGGGTTCCCTAAAAGAAGGAGTCCGCAAGTATGAACAAACAAGAAAACCAGGTGTCTGGTCAACAGGCTTTTTTAAGTTCCCTGCTTAACAGCCGTGAGCTGCAAGTGAAGCTCATGGAAGACTGCCGCAATGCCGCCCTGAACTTTGCCCGAGCCCTCCTTTGTTATGGTCGGTCCATAAATGGAATATTCTGGACGGACCCCATTTTTAGCTGAATGGGGCGTCCCCGGGGTACAGTCTTCAAAAGAAGATATAAATAAAAAATAGCAAATTAAGGGAATGTCGGCTTATGGCCGTTTAATAAATTTGATTGTGCTTTGCTGATCTCGTCTACTGCGCCAGTCGCCCCTTTGCGTGGCTTGGAGCAAGCCGAGGATATTGAGCCTTAAGAGTCTGCCGGATCAGCCAGACGTCATTGTTTTAGAAGTATGCCCAAAAATTGGGGTTTTAAACTTATCGACAGCATAGTTTCAAATTGCGTCACTTCAAGGACTAGCTGTCAAATTAGAGTGCATATAAAAGTTTTAGGCTGGCGTGGTTATTGTATTGATGAAATTGGTAAAAAAAACTACGACTTTAATGAGGGCCTTTATGAAATCGACTTTAAGAAAATTTGCGCTGCTAAATTTCATGATGTTAGCGATTTCCAGTAATGCTATGGCAGCTCTTTCCTGTGCAGATCTATTTACAAATGGCGGAAAACAACTATTAAGAACCATTCGCACAGAAGTGCAACAGACAGACGGAAAAACGGTTGGTGCGTTAGATGCATTGCGATCAATAGACCTTCCGCCTGCTACGATGAAGCCAAAAATTGAAGCTGCCTTGGCAAAAGATGCCTACTTAAAAGAGCGACTGTCTACAGAAGACCGCTCTAAATTAGCGGACGCTCTTGTAGAGCCGCAAAATCGTCGAAGAAATTCTCTAAATGTAATTCGACGTTTCCTGTTTTTAAAGGATCGCCCTGTTGTTCAAGAAAAACCGCAAGACGTTAGTGTTGACATCGCAAAGACACCCGCTGCACGAGAGCAAATTAAATCAGAAATTATTTCCGAAGCAAAAAGATACTTAGATGCCGAATGGTCCCACTTCTCTGATTCGCAACGACAAAGCATTCTTTCATTTCTTGAAACTTCGGTATTTCCAGACCCTCTTTTTCAAAAAGACCCAGCCTCTTATTTAAGCAAGTGGCAAGAGAATCGAGGGGGGCTTGAGATGCTCATTACTCCCAATGACCAAGCACAGTCTTTTTTAGAGTACCTTCTTGAAAGAAATGAGCTTCGTGGTTTTGCAACCAAAGTCGCCAGCGCAGGTATTCAAAGTTCCGATCAATCAGCACTTTTATCATCAAAATGGAGCAAACCAACTGTAGTATCGCCGGCAAAACCTGTAGTTGCCCCTGCGCCAGTTAATGGCATTGTTGAAACTCGCATTAGCTCTAATCAACTTCGCATGAAGGGCTTTGAACAATCAGCAGACAAATTGATTTTGCAGCTAGATCAAGGTGGTAGTGGCTGGAAACCTCTGACGCCATCCCTGGTCGAGAAAATTACTACCGCCGCCAAAGAGTACAATCATACAAATTTCGATGTGATGACTCCACAACGAATTGCTGCAATTGACAAAATCCAGACTGCTTTGCGAGAGTCATTCGAATTTGGAACTCTTGATTCAAGAAGCATTGAAGATCTTGCCCGAGCTCTTGCGAGCGGAAATCGCAATCTCCGAACTCCAATGTTCGGAACTAAGCACATGCTTTATCATTCGCTCGTCGAGATGGGGGTCAATCGATCTCAGGCATTGACTGACGTACTCATTTCTTTGCAGGGCCTAGGAAAGCAAAGCAAACAAGTTGCTGAAGAGACCTGGACACTCGATTCAATGTTAAACTCTGGTCTCAAGGGTATTTCAGGTATTCGAGAGCTGGAGGCTAGATTTCAAAAGATTCAAGCTGAAGTCAATAGCGGTTCGAAGATTCCTGATGATGTTGTGAACTCACTTGTTACTATCGCGCAAGAATACAATGCCTCGAATATGGGTGGATTTGATGTCTTAACTCCCGGCCATCATCGGGCCATGGAAAAATATCAGAAACTCATAACTGAGCATCCGTTCTTTGCGAATGTTGATAAGCGCCAAATTGAACAGCTGCAATGGAATTGGCAGCGAGCCACCACTGCGCAAAATGCTATCAATATCCTTTCTCCTCTTGTGGGCAATCAGTCTGTTGATGCTAAACGCCAAGAGTTGCGAACCCTAGCGCAAGCTATTCAGCTTTTTCGCGGGTACTAAGATCGGGAAAATATTCTGATTTTGGTTGGCGTGCGACCAGGCGCGCCAGCCCGAAGGCTCATGAGGGCAAATGCGAAAAGTAATAAATTACATTCGCTTCCTCGGATTATTTTTTAATAATTTAGACGGCGCAGATTTAAAAGGTGTAGGCTAATTCATTCGGACGTTAGGTGTTGTCTGATAAAGATCGCCGCGGAAAGCACGACCACGTGCCAGCCAAGGCCGTTTAAACGCGCACGGTTGTCAAAGTGAAAGCCTGCTTGAAGGGCAATTTATTAAAAATTGAGAATGGGACTATTAAAAATCACCCCGTATTCGCGCGGTCATTGAACTTCAGGACTCCAACGAACGCAAAACTGTCAGAAACTTTCCCCAAACGGCGTCAAACGATTCTTCACCGGCTGAAAGCTCAACCGAACCCCATGCTTTTTTTAAAATGGCCAATTCAAAATCTTGAGCAGTCGCCAAGAACGATTCAGGGATTGGGG
>JBKCXY010000117.1:0-2761 GCA_046315835.1 Pseudobdellovibrionaceae bacterium
AGAGTAAAGTCTTGGAGCAAAATCAAAGGCCTCTCTTTGGTGCTCAGCCTCTGCCACAGAAGTGCATCGCAGTGCACTTTTTGCCGTACGCAATATAGTACTTAGAAACTGACTCAAAATCCTGTCCCTGGTCTCTGCTACAGCCTCAATGAAGCCAACATTTACTTATGAAATTTGCGTGTTCGTTGGTGATTTCTGTTTCTTGCAAAACAAGAAACAGAAATTCCGTCCGATTTCCTTTTTTTCTCTATTGAGTCAGGTGGTTAGAGGACGGCGTTCTGCTGAAGGGACAGGATTTTTAGTCAGTTTCAATGATTAATGCCTGGAGCTTGCCAAAATCCAATCCTTTAAAGTGGCCGAGACTCAGGAAAGTGATGAGCTCTCCCTTTCTTGGCTTTAACTCAAAGAAGATTCTCTCAGGGGAGGCCGTCTAAGGACTTAACTTGAAAAGAAAACTCTGCAGGAAAGCGTTTCTAAGCCGGGTTATCCAAGAAACAAAAATCCTACCCCCTGCGAGCACCCTTGAGTGATTCTTTTTTCTGATCGCCCAGGAAATATTATTTCCTTTTTCGCCCCCAAAGCCTATGCTTTTCTTATGACTTCTTATAAAGGTCTTCATCATGCGCTGGCGGCCCTTCAAGGCTTGGACCCCGTGGCCCAACAGAAGCTGCTTGAGAATTTAGCGAAAAAAGATCCCAAGCTCGCGGAAGCCCTCAAAGAGGAGCTTTTTCAATTTGAAGACATTGCTCATCTCTCGAAAGCTGATTTTAAAAAATTGTGGTTTGAAATCCCTAAAGCCACTTGGCTCATGGCCCTACGTGCAGCGCCGAATTCAGTGCTGAAATTTATTGCCAGCGGCCTTACACAGCGAGGCTACGAGCAGCTGGCCGAAGATTTGAAAACCCTAGGCCCTCAACCCCTTTCCAAAGTTCAAATCGCTCAAAAAGAGCTTCTTCAAGAAATACGCGAGATGGCAAAGCAAGGTAAAATCAGTTTGCCAACGAAAGGCGCAGGAACCAAGATGGTGTGATGGAAATCGCCATCACCGCGAAAGAGCTCTCTCGAACTTTTAAAAGTTACCAAAAACCCGAAGGCCTTTTGAACTCGATCAAAGGCTTTTGGGATCGCAAGTACACAGAAAAAGTGGCGCTGGCTCCCACCAGCTTTGAAATTCAAAAGGGAAAGATCATTGGCCTTGTGGGAGGCAACGGGGCAGGAAAAACAACACTGCTCAAGTTGCTCTCTGGCTTGATTCATCCCACATCTGGCAGCGCTGAAGTTTTGGGATTCAAACCTTGGGAACGCAAACCTGAATTCTTACGACAAATGAGCATTCTGCTTGGCCAAAAGAATCAGTTGTGGTGGGACATTGCTCCCCTGGATTCTTTTGCGATGCTCGCTGAAATCTATGACCTTGATAAAGCCAAAGCAAAATCCAAAGTCTCTGAGCTGGCAGAGCTTCTCGACTGCTCTCATGTACTGCAAACACAACTGAGACGACTGTCGCTGGGTGAGCGAATGAAGATGGAACTGATCGGCGCTCTCTTGCATGAGCCTGAAATTTTATTTTTAGATGAACCCACGATCGGCCTTGATATCGTGGCCCAAACGGTGATTCGAAAATTTATTGGCGACTATGTGAAAGAAAAAGGCCCCACCGTGATTTTGACCTCGCACTATATGGATGACATTGCCAAGCTTTCGGATCAGCTTTTCTTGATCAGCCAAGGACAGTTTGTTTATCAAGGAACTGTGCAGGGCTTTATTTCCAAGTCTCAATTGCAGCAAAAGATTCACTTTGCTCTGACTGAAAAACTCACACAGGATTTAACTTTGAAGAGCGCAGCTCCTGAGGGAATTCCCCTGAAAGCAGGACAGCAAGAGTTTAGCATTTCTGTAGATCAAGAAAATATTCCGCAGCTGATGACTCAAATTACTCAATTGAGCGGGCTGAGCCAGCTCCGCATTGAAGAGGCCGACTTTGAAGAAGTTATTCACCAGTTTATGGAGGCGGAATCTCGCCTTCGCAAAACTCGCCATTCAAACTAATCTTGAGTATCGGTTGAATTTCTTCACCGATGCCATTGCTCAGCCGGTCTTCACCGCGCTGATTGAAGTTACTTTGTGGATGGCGATCTTCGCAGCAGCAAAAACAGAGCTCATCGGGGGCTTCCCGAAAGAATCTTACTTGGCCTATGTGATCTGGGCTGCTTTTATGGCGCGAATTTCTGTTTCTTGGATGTATGAATTTCGCATGATCGAAGAGATTGATTCAGGCAGCATCAATCACCTGCTGGTTCGTCCCTTTAGTTTTTTTGAGTATTACTTGAGCCAAATGCTCGGCTATAAATTAGTGACCACGTTGTTTAGCTTGGTTGTTCCTTTTGCCGTCTCAACGGCTTTTGATCTTCCGACGGATGCGCGCAAGCTTCCTATCGTTCTGCTGCTTGTTTTTTACTATCTGATCCTGGTTCATATCCTGAGCTTGATTGTTGCGAGCATTGCTTTTCATCTAAATCGTGTTCACTCGATGACGGTGGCAAAGAATTTAGGTCTTTGGCTCTTGAGTGGAGAGCTTGTGCCGCTGGACTTAATTCCCTCTCCCTACAAAGAAACACTGCTGGCGCTTCCTTTTTGTAATGCTGTTTACATTCCTGTGGCCTATATCACTGGCCGCGTGGGTATCGAACAAGTCTACGCAGGCTTTGCCTCGATCACTTGGTCGATTCTGATTTTCGGAGCGATCAGCGTGGTGATGTGG
>JBKCXY010000118.1:0-7054 GCA_046315835.1 Pseudobdellovibrionaceae bacterium
CCTGACGAACTGTTTTGAAAGCAAAGTAAGTCACACAACCATCAACTTCTGCTGCCCATGTTCCTTGGATGCCTCTCCAGGGGAATTCTAGTTCTTTCCCGAAAGGCCAAGGATCGACGGGACCATCATCTCCACGAGCCATCACTTGCGCTGGAACGCACATTCCTTGCGCGGAGGCCACAGAGGCCCAGCCCAAACTTAAGCCAATCACAACTGCTAACAACATTTGCCTCACTGGAGACCCCCTCGATTATTCTCTAGCAAAACTTTAGCTGACTTATTCATAAAGTAACCGTTTTTCGCTCTAAAAATATACTTTGGTTTTTCAAAATCAGGTTCAATCAATTTTCTCAGTCGCTTGATCGTCACATAGATCTTGTTGTCGTGAACACTGGGGTCATAAGACTGTTTCCAAACATTTTCCACCAAGTATTCTTTGGAATAGACCTGCCCTTGATTTTGACAAAAAAGGCGCAATAAATCGAGCAAGATAAACTGATTTTTGAAATCAACTTTGCCCAACTTCTTCTCTTGAACCAGATGATTTTCTAAATCGAATACCAAGTCATAGGATGTTTTGACATCGCCACCTAGCTTCTCCATCTCTTCAGTCAAACTGCGATGGACTCGCTTCATATTCACAGGATCACAGCCCTTCAAGGCAAGGCCCGTATACAAACGAGCCATCTCATTATCACCCAACTTGCGATAAGCGTATCCCAAGTGTGAAAGCAAATGGATCTGCATGGCCATAGTTTTGAGCACCTTCAGAGAATCATAAGTCTGCCACAGCAATTCAAGTGCTTCCTCGCAACGACCCAAATCAATGAGTATTCTCGCATTGAGAATCTGTGAACTCATACGCACTTCTGGAAAATCCATGACTTCGAAAAAAACTCTTAAATTATAAATTTCACGAAGAGCTTCGTTGTATTTTTTTTGCAAACGATAACAAACTGCCAAACCGTTGATCGCATATGAAATATCTTCTTTGTTATCTGTTGCTAAAGCGATAGCGAGAGCTTTCTGCACATACTCCAGAGCGGACTGAGCGTTGCCCTTCAATGCTTCACAAACTGAGAAGGTATAATAAGTTTTCGAATTCAACTCAAACCCTTCACGCAGGACAAGATCCTGCAGTTGATCCTTGAGAACAGCGATCTCCTCATTCATCTCACGCTCAGCATAAGATCTGAGAAGTAAGTTCATCGCCTTCAAATATTTTTCGTAATTGCGCTCTTCTAAAAAACCTTGAATGGCAGCTTTGAGCTTTGGCTCTTCAGCTTCAAAGTACGTGCGGTCGAATTATAGTTTACAAAGCTCAAAGATTTCTTCAAATTTTGAGCTGGATTGCGTTTGATTCACTTGAAAATCCCCTTACTGTTTCCTGACAAAGCCGGAATGTTCTTACAAATTCTGTAATGCGAGTCAATGAATGCTGTTAATTTGCCTGAAGCTTTAGCAGTGCGGCGTTACCTGGAATCTGGGACATGTGGGATGAGAAAATCTTAAATAGCTGTAATCACATAAAGTTACGGGGGCTAGAGAGCCCCCGTAGACAAATCATTTATGAATCTTAAATTCAATTTCCGAAAATCAGTGGTGAACTTGGTACGAGTGACCCGTGTAGTTCGCCTTAATTCCAAAATCCCGCTCCTTGTTCACTTTGAAGAGTTCCTTTGGATTTTTGATATCCAAGGCATTCACAAGCACTTGATCCACATGGTCCACCAAGATCACTTTCAGGTCCTTAATGATCTCCTTAGGGATATCTTTCAAATCCTTCTCGTTCTCTTTCGGGCAGATAATTGTCTTAATTCCTCCCCGATGAGCGGCCATGACCTTCTCTTTCAATCCACCGATCGCAAGCACTTTCCCACGCAAGCTCACTTCACCTGTCATTGCCACTGTTCGACGGACTGGCATTTTCAGAATCGCTGAAACGATCGAAGTCGTCAGCGCAATCCCTGCCGAAGGACCGTCTTTTGGCGTCGCGCCTTCAGGTAAGTGGATATGCACGTCAATATTCTGGAAGTACTCTTTATCAAGAGCAAACAGCGGTCCACGGCTTCTCACGTAAGACATGGCGGCCGAGCAAGACTCTTTCATGACATCGCCCAGTTGTCCTGTCACTGTGAACTTCCCTTTTCCAGGCACCACAGTGGCTTCAACCGCGAGCAAGTCTCCACCCACTTCTGTCCAAGCCATTCCGTTCGTAAGACCGATCTCGTTGGACTCTTCAATTTTTCCAAATTTGTACTTTTCAGGACCAATGAGTTCAACCAGCTTCTTCGGAGTCACCACATAGGCTGCAGCTGTCTTCTTTGCCGCTGCTTTCTTATTCGACTTCTTCGAGCCCATGTCAGCAATCGCTTGCTCTTTCACGATGTCGCGCGCGACTTTTCGGCAAACTGTTCCGATCTGTCGTTCCAGATTACGAACCCCAGCTTCCCGTGTGTAAAAACGGATCAGGTTTCTCAAAGCGGTATCTTGAATACTGACCTTGCGCTCTTTCAGTCCGTGCATTTCCAACTGCTTCGGCACCAAGTATTGTCTCGCAATATGAAACTTTTCCGTCTCGGTGTAACCTTCCAAAGAGATGATCTCCATACGATCTAAAAGCGGTCTTGGGATCGTGTGCAAACTGTTCGCAGTCGCTACAAACATCACTTTTGAAAGATCGTATTCTACTTCGAGGTAATGGTCTTGAAAGTTGCAGTTCTGTTCGGGATCCAAGACCTCGAGCATTGCTGAGCTTGGGTCACCACGGAAATCAGAAGCCATTTTGTCAATTTCATCGAGCAAAAGGATCGGATTCCCTTTGTCGACTTTTCTCAAAGCTTGAAGGATTTTACCGGGCATTGCCCCCACGTAAGTCTTTCTATGACCACGGATTTCAGCCTCATCACGGACTCCGCCAAGAGAGATCCGTGAGAACGGTCGATTCAAAGAGCTTGCGATCGAGCGTGCGAGTGAAGTCTTACCAACCCCTGGAGGGCCAACCAAGCACAGAATTGGGCCTTTGAGATCTTTCGCAATGGAAAGAACTGAAAGGTACTCCAAGATCCTTTCTTTTACTTTTTCAAGTCCCCAGTGATCATCATTCAAAATGTCTTCAGCACGTTTCACGTCATGAGTTTCCTCAGAAAATTCGTACCAAGGCAGAGACAACATCCAGTCGATGTAGTTGCGGACAACAGTGGCTTCCGCACTCATGGGAGACATCATTTTGAGCTTTTTGATCTCTTTAAGGACCTTATCTTTCGCCTCTTGAGACCATTTTTTCTTCTTCGCTTTCTCTTCGAGCTCTCTCAGTTCTTCTTGGTAATCATCTTTCTCGCCAAGCTCTTTCTGGATCGCTTGCATTTGCTCATTGAGATAGTATTCCTTTTGCGAGCGCTCCTTTTGCTTTTTCACGCGAGTGCGGATTTTTTTCTCGACCTCGAGAATTTCGATCTCACCCGTCATCAAGTTCAACAAGTGCTCTAGGCGTTTTGCTGAGTCAAAGATCTCAAGAACCTTCTGTTTTTCTTCGAGCTTCAAGTTCAATTGAGCCACGATGATATCCGCAAGCTCACCTGGGTTCTCGATGGTAGAAACTCGCATCAGAATTTCTGGCGGAATTCGTTTGTTCAATTTCACATAGGTTTCAAAGGTCGTCTTCACAGACCGAACTAGAGCGGAGCTCTCGACCACGCTCGAAGTTTCTTCAGCGATCTCTTCAGTTGCAACCACAAAGAAAGCTTCGTTAGGGACAAAGTTCTTTATTTTTACTCGGCGCTTACCTTCAACGAGAACTTTCACAGTTCCATCTGGTAGACGCAAAAGCTGAATGATGGTGCCGATGGTCCCAACGGCGTAGATATCCTTCGGCTCAGGGTTGTTTGTTTTCGCATCTTTCTGAGCAGCCAGGACGATGTCTGTCTGCTTGCTCATCGCATCTTCGAGAGCATTGATGCTTTTTTCACGGCCCACAAATAGAGGCATCATCATATGCGGGAAAATGATGAGGTCTCTGAGCGGTAACATAGGTAGCTGTGCGCTGGACTTCGTTGTATCTGACATGGGCCCCTCCGTAGGTTGATGGTCATCACCTTAAAGGTGTGGACTCCCCTTGATCCGTCAAGGGTTAGTCCCACCTATATTAAATTGTACAAACCATTGAGAGCTAAAGAGAAGCGGCTTTTTTCAATTCGCACTATAAAAGTGTCTGTATGTGTTAACCATGAGGTACAGGTCGATTGTCAGAGAAAAACAAAGGGCGCTCAAGACTTTGGTCCAGAGCGCCCTCTTCATCGTCAATCTAGTTCAATTTAAGCGCTTTCGGCGCCGCCGCTGGAGGCTTTCTTTTTATCCTCAGCTTCCATTTCCTCAGCTGTCTTATAAACGAGCTTAGGAGGTGCCTTTTCATCGATGGTCTTTTCATCAATCACGACTTCCTTCACGTTGTTCTTCGAAGGGATCTCGAACATGATATCGAGCATTGATTCTTCGATCACACCACGGAGGCCTCGAGCTCCGGTCTTACGCTTGATCGCGAGTGCTGCAATCGCGTGCAAGGCCTTGTCAGTGAATTTGAGGTCAACACCGTCGAATCCAAAGAGCTTTTGGTACTGCTTGGTGATCGCGTTTTTTGGTCTCAGCAAAATGTCCATCAGAGCTGCTTCATCGAGAGGATCAAGGACTGCCATCACCGGCAATCGACCTATGAATTCGGGGATCAAACCAAACTTAGTCAGATCATCTGGCTCGAGTTTTTGCAGGATGTGAGTGTCTGTCTGGCGCTCTTTCGCCGTCTTGATTTCAGCACCGATACCCATGGTTCTGTTCGAAGTTCGGTTCTCGATGATCTTGTCCAGACCAACGAAAGCTCCTCCACAGATGAACAAGATGTTCGAAGTATCGACTTGGATGAATTCCTGTTGAGGGTGCTTTCTTCCACCTTTGGGAGGAAGATTGGCCACTGTTCCTTCAAGGATTTTCAACAAGGCTTGCTGAACACCCTCACCAGAGACATCTCGGGTGATTGATGGGTTTTCAGACTTGCGTGAAATCTTATCAATCTCATCGATATAGATCACACCACGTTGTGCTTTTTCAATATCCCAGTCGGCCGCTTGCAGAAGGTTGAGAACCACGTTCTCAACGTCTTCACCCACGTACCCAGCCTCTGTGAGTGTTGTCGCATCCGCCATCGCGAAAGGAACATTCAAAATCTTCGCAATCGTCTGCGCAAGAAGTGTCTTGCCAGATCCTGTGGGGCCAACCAAAAGGATATTCGACTTTTGAAGCTCAACATCGCCTGATTTTTTTCCCTGCATGGCATTGATTCGTTTGTAGTGATTGTGTACGGCCACTGCGAGAGATTTCTTCGCCGAGACTTGGCCGATCACATAGTCATCAAGATAAGCTTTGATATCCGCAGGCTTTGGTACCTTAAAGGTACCTTTGACAGAGGTCTCTCTTTCTTTTTCCTCATCGATAATGTCCGTGCAAAGATCAATACATTCATCACAAATGTAAACTCCAGGACCAGCAATCAGCTTTTTGACTTCTTTCTGGCCTTTTCCACAAAAACTACAGCGTAGTGATCCGTTTTCTTTTGTGCTCATGTTCAACTATCCTTTGCTCGATTTTCTGAATTCAACAACATGATCAACCAGACCAAATTTTTTCGCCTCTTCGGAACTCATGTAGTAGTCACGCTCCATGGTTTTCAAGAGGGAATCATAGTCCTTTCCAGTGTGCTTCACGTAGATATTAGTGAGCTTCTCTTTGGTTTTTACAAGTTCTTTCGCCGTGATCTCGATATCTGTCACCTGACCACTGATTCCGCCACCGGCGACGAGGGGTTGGTGAATCATGACTCTGCCGTTCGGCATGCAATAACGTTTGCCTTGAGTTCCTGCAGCCAAAAGCAAGGAACCCATGCTGGCTGCCATGCCTAAGCAGTAAGTTGCAACATCGCATTTAACAAACTGCATGACGTCGTAGATCGCTAGTCCGGCAGTCACGCTACCGCCCGGAGAATTGATGTAAAGATGGATGTCTTTTTCAGGATTATCGACTTCGAGGAAGAGAAACTGGGCAATAATCGCATTGGCAACTTCGTCAGTCACCTGAGTGCCTAAGATCACAATACGATCTTTCAGGAGCCGTGAGTAAATGTCGTAACTTCTTTCGCCGCGAGAGGTATTTTCAATGACGTAGGGAATCAGTGCCACGGGTGTTTCTCCTTCTGTTTAATCAGCATCACTACATCGGAGTTCAGCCCTCAAGACTGAATCGACCTAGGTCCTACCTCATCAGAATTTAAAAATCCTTTTGAGACAGATCTTTGGTGTGCTAGTAAGTTAAGTCTTAACTAAACCAATCTGCGAGGACTGTGCCGCAGAGCAATTTTGAGAAATCTCACTCTAGGAGTTCAAATGAAAATAGACTTGGTTAAAGCGTATCAAGGTGAAACAGCGCTCGTTGTGTTCGCAACCTACGTGAAAAAAGACAAACAGGAGACAACAAAAGTCACACACGCCAAAGTCCATGGTCATCTGTCAGCTTCATTGGCAGATAAATCCATCACTGGAAAATCTGGCGAAGTCGTCTCATTTCGAGACACTCATTTCGAAGGCCATCGGCACTTAGTTGTGATTGGTGTGGGCAATAAGCTCACTCATGAATCGGTTCGTCAGTTGGCTCCGACAATTTTGTCTGCGGTTCAAGGCCTGAAAGCAAAATCAGTGGCTGTGGATTTTGACGGACTGCCGAAGGGTAAAAAAGATCATGGTTCGTTCATTCAGGCTTTCGCCGAGGGCTTAGTTCTCAGTGATTACTCCTTTGATGAACTGAAGAGCTCAAAGAAAAAAGAAGACAAGAAAGAAGAACTAAACATTCACTTGGTCACAAAGTCTGCAGATGCCACTGCTAAAAAAGCGCTCACGGAGGGTGTGACCCTCGCTGAGACCGTGAATTTTTCACGAAGACTCGGGGACCTGCCTGGGAACTTGATGACTCCCTCCATTTTGGCAGACACCGTTGTTCAAGCGGTGAAAGGCAC
>JBKCXY010000119.1:0-1304 GCA_046315835.1 Pseudobdellovibrionaceae bacterium
TCACCTGACCTATGCGCTTTTTGTTTTGAGAGGGATGCAAGACTCAATCACTCGGAAGGCTTGGCCTTTTTAATTTCCAGGGTATAGATTGTTTCGGCACCTGGGAGCTCAAAGGATCGCTGTTCCAGTTCAAGTCCTGTATTGATGATATCAATTTTTAGGGAATCCCAATAAGTTAAAGATCCGAAATAGATCTCCACGATCCAGACACGATCATAAGTTTCAAGCGCTGACAGAATCTGTTCGATGGCTGCGGGGCTTTGGGTGTTCAATTTTTCAACGGGAACATTTTTCAAGTCGTAATAGGGAGATCGTATCGAAAGGGTCCTCGTGGTCAGCACTTTCGGGTGAGGACTTTGGGCAATAAAATGAGCGACTTCTCGCCAAGGAGATTTCGCAAGAGCATAGACTTTGGGCACCGAGGCAGACGCCAAAAGACAAAGGCAAAAAATCAAAAAACTTATTCGCACGAGCTGATGTTTGATGGCTTGGGACAACAACAAAAGGAGAGATCCCAAGAAGAGAACAAAATAGGGTGTTAAGTATGTGTAGTATCGTTCTAAGAAGAGAGAGCGCTCGGTGACAAAGCCGATCACAGTGAGGATCGTCATCTGAACGAGAACCATCGCGATCAGATGAGGAATCAGTGCAGAAGAAGGGAAATGGTTCCTTTTCCGGAAAAGATAAATCAGTCCAAGCCCAAGTCCGAAAAGGATCATGGTCTGATGAAAGGAGAGAGCTTTCAAGATGTCCCAGGGCCAGCGGCTGTCTGGCTCCAAGGCAAACTTGAGCTTTTGCCATTCGAGATGGGGCCAGCTAAAAGAATAAAAATAGGAAGCAAAGGCTGAGAGAAGAGCTATCCCGGTGGATAGAACCCAGCCTCGCCAAAGGGATCTTCTATGGAGAGTGAGGCTGAAACCCTGAACAAATGAAACAAGAAGAGAAACATAGTGGGTCCAGGAGAGAAGAAGAAGACTCAGCAAATATGAGCCAATTCGAATTCGATCTCCGAGAAAATATCGACAAAAGAGAGAAAAGCTAAAATAGCTGATCAGCTCCAGTTGGGCGTACATGCGAGTCTCTTGAGCAAATTGGAGGCTGATGGGATTAATGGCCTGAAGAGATGCAAAAATCCACAGACCACGAAATCCAAAAAGTCGAAGACCCAAAAAACCAGCGAGGGGAATGGTGCCAGTACTCAGAAGAGCAGACAAACTGCGAGTGGGGAATTCTAAGAAGCCAAAAAAGTAAGTCCAAACTTTCAAGATCAAATGATAAAGGAAGGGGTGGTTGTCCCAAAAAAG
>JBKCXY010000120.1:0-9466 GCA_046315835.1 Pseudobdellovibrionaceae bacterium
GTGCTTGTCGAAGCGATGATCATACTTCCGGCGATCGAGAGACCCATGGAAAACTTCTCAGTTTTAGTCCAAGAAGCCGAGAACAAGACTACGGAGTAACACACCAAATAGATGAGAAAGAAGTTTTGAAGAACTGTGGCACTTCCATGAATAAGAGTCGCCAACAAAGGAAGTGCGATGAATCCAAAGACCAGTGTTCGTCCAACTTCAGAAAGAGGATAATCAGAAAAGAATTTCCTGATGAGGGTCATCACCACAACACAAAAAACAAACATTCTTAACCAGGTAGAGGCAGCCAGAGTGCGCGTGAGATTTTTAACGAGCTCCCAAACCATAAACCATTTTTCGTTACCTGAGGGATAGATTTGCAAAGATTGAGATAGGTCGGAGACAAAGAGAATGTTTTTGATCCCCCACTGCATCAGAAGCCCCAAAGAGAAAATAATAAGGAGAGTGGCGGTGGTCAGAGTGATCCACTTTTGGCGTGAGAAATGATCGCTATTCAAGCTTGTCCAGGTCGAGAAAAGGAAACCAAGAACTGCTACTGGGGCTAAGGGTGGATATGAGATTCCCGCAAGAGTAAAAGCAATCAGGCCTATATTCAGATTAAGGTTTTTTTCCGAAATTAGGCTCAGAGTTCCAAATGTAAAGAACGACAGAAAGAGGTTGTTGTAACTGGGCGAAGGAAGTCCGAAGGCCAATAAAGAGGAGGGGACCAAGCAAAGCAGAGTCAAAAAGAATCTCTCGAGAGTATTTGCTGGCTTCAGTGCGAGGAATATTCCAATTGATGAGAGCATTCCAAGTAATAAATAGATCCATCGAAAGAACAGAAGGACCCCTTCTTGCCCCCAAAGATTGTACAACGGAAGAAGGAGGGCCGCCGAGGCTTGGTGGGGGAGTGTGTCTCGGGAGAAAGGGAGAACTCCTTGGGAGAAAGTTTTTGTAAAAGCGACCACGTAGGATTCGTCTTCCATATCCAAACCATACCGGAGCCGAAAGCCCTGTATGATAAAGGCTCCTAGAAAAAGAAAAAAAATAGAAATCGTCGATTTTGATAGGGGCATTCTCATCCTAGACCTCAGTATAGTTTTTAGAGATTAAATTACGTTTACATCATTATGTCCAAAAGTATAATGAACAGACATGAAGCATAATTTTGCATCTGGTCCCATTCATTATTGCCAGGCCTGCGGCTCCGAAAAGCTTGATCTTGTGATTGATCTCGGTCATCAGCCTCTGTGTGACTCACTTCTTTCGAAGGAAGAATTGAACTTACCAGAAAAAATTTATCCTCTGAGGCAGTATTGGTGCCGCGACTGTTCTTTGAATCAGATTGACTATATCGTACCCAAAGAAGAGCTCTATCACAGGTCATATCCCTACCGCTCTGGGATCACGAAAGAGCTCGCAGATTATCAGAAAGCTTTTGCCGACGATGTGATTAAGACTTGGAATGTTCCGGCGAATTCTCTCTGTGTGGATATTGGTTCAAACGATGGAACTCTTCTCACTGGATTTCAAAAGAACGGCATGAGAGTTTTAGGCGTTGAGCCTACAGACATTGCTCTCATTGCTAGGGAAGAGAATGGAATCCCCACGCGGCAGACTTTTTTCTCTCAAGAGGTGGCGCAGGAGATTTTCAATGAGCAGGGGCCAGCACATGTTATAACGGCAACCAATGTTTTTGCTCACGTCCAGGATTTGGGTAGCATCATTTTAGGTCTCAAGGATTTGATTGGTCGCCAGGGAATTTTCATTTTAGAAAATCACTATTTATTGCAGGTCCTCAAGAAAGTTCAGTTTGATACGATCTATCATGAGCATCTCCGAACGTACTCACTCCATTCTTTGGTCGCGCTTTTTAAGCCCTACGAGCTCGAAGTGATTGATGCTCGTCAGGTCGATCGTTATGGCGGAAATATCCGAGTTGTGGTGGCTCGGCAGGGAAGTTATCCCATCAGGAGTTCGGTTCAGGAAATTTTGAGCTTAGAGAAAAAGGAAGGTTTTTTCGCTCCCGAAACCTACCTCAAGTTTAGACAGCAGAGTCTGAAGATAAAGAATGATCTTCTATCACTGCTTCTCCAAATCAAGTCAGCAGGGCAGAGCGTGGTGGGAAACTCATGTCCAGGTCGCTGTTCGACCTTGCTTAACTTTGCAGGGATCAGGAAAGATCTACTTCCCTATCTGGCGGAGCAACCCACGTCATTAAAGCTGGGGATGTACCTTCCTGGAATGCATTTACCAGTGCTGAACAATCAGTGTTTGATCGATGAGCAGCCGGACTATGTACTGCTCTTAGCATGGCATTATGCGGATCCTATTGTTCAGCAGCTCAGAGCAAGAGGCCTCAAATCTAAGTTCATTGTTCCATTTCCTGAAGTGAAAGTTTTGGAGAATTAAATGAAAGTCGTCATTTTAGCTGGAGGATTAGGGACTCGCCTTGAGGAAGAAACCGTCGTGAAGCCTAAACCGATGGTGGAAATTGGGGGACGGCCTATTCTTTGGCACATCATGAAGATTTTTAGCTCCTATGGACATAACGACTTTGTGATTTGTCTTGGGTATAAAGGCTACTTAATTAAAGAATTCTTTGCGAATTACTTTCTTCATACCGCTGACGTCACTTTTGACTTATCAAAGAACTCCATGCAGGTGCATGGCTCGAGCACAGAAAATTGGAAAGTGACTTTGATTGATACCGGGGAAAGTACGCAAACAGGTGGCCGCTTGAAGCGTGTTCAAAAATATTTAGAAAATGAAGAGTCATTTTTCATGACCTATGGTGATGGAGTTTCTGACGTCAATTTGACTGAGCTTTTGAAGTTTCATCAAAAGGAAAAGACGTTAGCAACTGTGACTGCAGTTCGGCCTCCTGGGAGATTTGGCGCTTTAATTCTCAACGAGTCGAGAGTCTCCCACTTTGAAGAGAAACCAGCTGGCGACGGTGGATATATCAATGGCGGTTTCTTTATTCTAAAACCAGAAATATTTTCTTACATCAAGGACGATGCGACAATCTGGGAGCATGAGCCAATGGAGAAACTGGCTCAGCAAGGTCAGCTGACAGCGCATCGGCACGAGGGTTTTTGGCAGCCCATGGATACCCTCAGGGATCGACGGCATCTTGAGACGTTGTGGGCGCAAAAGGCACCTTGGAAGAAATGGTAAGTTCAGCTTTTAACTTCTGGCGCGGCAAAAGAGTTTTTCTCACTGGGCATACCGGCTTTAAGGGAGCCTGGATGTTGATGTTGCTACGAAAGCTGGGTGCAGAGGTGAAGGGCTACTCCTTGCCTGCACAGGCTGACGGACTCTTCGAAAGTTTGAAGCTTCATCGGGACATCGAACATCGAGAGGGTGATCTCCGAGATTTTGTAAAACTGAAAAATGAAATGAAGGAATTCAAAGCAGATATTGTTATCCATTTAGCTGCGCAATCGCTCGTCTTGAAATCCCTCAGGAATCCCCTCGAAACTTTAGAAACAAATGTGATGGGAACAGCCAATCTTTGCCAAGCGATTCGAGATCTTGAGACTCCGCCTAAAATTTTTGTGAATGTGACCTCAGATAAATGTTACCTGAATCAAAACCAAAAGCGGGACTTCGTAGAGACAGATGCCTTGGGCGGAAAGGATCCCTACAGTGCTTCCAAGGCTTGCGCAGAACTTGTTGGAGCTAGCTTTGCTCAGTCGTTCTTGTCAGCTCTTAGAGTGAGCTATGTTTCCGTGAGGGCGGGAAATGTCATTGGACCGGGAGACTGGGCAGATGATCGAGTTGTCCCCGATTTTTTTCGTTCTTACGGGAGCAAAAGTATTTTGAAGATTCGACAACCACAAGCGATTCGCCCCTGGCAATTTGTTCTCGAGCCACTTGTGGGATATTTAAGGGCTGCAGAATGGGCTCACGGGAATTTGAAACAAGAGATCTCGGAGACCGCCTTTAATTTTGGACCCATGAAATCCAGTCAAAAGACAGTCCAAGAGTTGCTAGATCAAATGAATAATATCCTCGTTGCCAAGGGGCATTCAAGAGTTGCAGTTCAATATGAATCTTCAGTGTTTCAAGAGGCTCAGTATCTTGCCTTAGATTCAACAAGGGCAAACCAGCTCTTAGGATGGAAGCCAAAGTTCGACTTTTCTCAAACTGTGAAAGCGACAGTTGAGGGCTACCTTGATCTTGAGAGTCACCCATCACAAGATCATTGCTTTCAGCTCATTGATCAATTTATTAAGTGACCGAGAGGGCGATCTTCTTGTTTTGCTGGGCTGAGGCTCGGCACGCCTCAATAATTTTTTGTACTCGATCACCATCTGACCAAGAAGGGTAAGATTCCCCATTGAGTTTTCTTTGAATAAGTTGAGAGAGATAAAAAGAGCGATAGTCTTTAGCTGGAGTATGGGGTGGCAGTTCAAACTTGAAAATCTGATTTGAAGTTTCAAGGACCCAATCATCAATTCGATCAACTCTTTGATTCGTCATCTGAATATTTGAAGTTCCAGAAGAGCTTCTAATGCTAAACTCTGGAGGCTTCTCTTCTGGCAATTCTGAATCGAAGTCGATTCGAACATTTGTGGATAGGGTTTCCATTTCCACATTGAATTGCGATTCTTGTGACTGAGTCTCATCTTTGAAATTACATTTCAAAGCGACGACCTTCCCACAAATTTTTTCTATGGCATAGAATAAGTGACTGCAAAAATGACTCAGGCCACCCCCTCCAAGGCGAGGAGTTGTCTTCCAGGAGGAAATTTTGTGCCGAGAAGAGTAGGAAGTAAAATTCCAGACGATATGAAGGTGATCAGGGGGGCTTTCTTGAGACAGAAGAAGAAATTTTTGCCAGGCAGGGAACTCAAAGAACTCAAAATTCACGAGGGATCGAGCTAACGTGTCGTCCATGAATGGGTCTTTGACGCTGAATCCGGGAGTCACATAGGTCGGTTTTTCAAGGACCAGTTCACAGTCTTTTAACTGGGAGTTCTGTAAATATTCCTCCTGAGCCAGCGGAGAAATGGCCAAAGAAATCCAATCGGGTCTTGAGATTCTCCAGGCGCTCTCAATATCTGAATAAACAGGAATCTGCAGCCCATGCTTCCTCCAGTGTTCTTGGTATCTGGTGACAACACCGATCACTTCAAATTCCGGAATCATTTGATAGGCAGGCAAGTGCCCATAAACTCCAAAGCCGCCTCCAAAAATAAGAACTTTCATTTTCTTCATTGAAGTTAGTTTGCCAAATTTTTGTTGGGAAATCCAAGATTTACGATTTATGATGTGATGGTGAAGAAGATTTCAATTGTGTCTCCTATCTTTAATGAAGAGCAGTCCCTCGAAGAGTGTTATCGAACGATCAAGAGTCTTTTCGATGGGCCTCATGGACCTCTCAGCGGCTATCAGCGAGAACACATCTTTTGTGACAATGGATCAAAAGATAAGACTCCAGAAATGCTCAGGCTGCTAGCGGCCCAAGATCAGGATGTGAAAGTCATCTTTAATTCGAGGAATTTTGGAATTCTCAGAAATACCTACAACGGCGTCATGGCCTCGACAGGAGATGGTGTTGTTCTCTTCATGCCTGTGGATCTACAGGATCCTCCTGAACTCATTGCGGATTTTGTAAAGCTTTGGGAGTCTGGCTACGAAGTGGTTTTCGGCATTCGGGCACATCGCCAAGAGGGTTTTTTGATGAAGTCTCTTCGAAAAATCTACTACAGAATCATTTCAAGATTTTCTTATGTTGAGTACCCAGCGGACGTCGGAGACTTTCAGTTCGTAGATCGAAAAGTCATCGAGGCGATGAAGAAATTTGAAGACGTGAATCCCTTCATGAGAATGCTCACTTTTGAATGTGGGTTTAAATCTGTGGGCATTCCCTATACTTGGCGCCGCAGGAAGCACGGGTTTTCGAGGAATCAAATCTCTCAGCTCATTGATCAGGGGTTACTTGGTCTCATCAGTTTTAGTTCTGTACCTTTGAGATTGGCACTTTACTCGGGCTTTGGCGTTGCCGTATTGAGTTTCCTCTATGCCCTTTATGTCATTGGGGTAAAAGTATTCTTTCCAGAAATTGCAGATCGAGGCGTACCAACGATTATCATCGCCGTTTTCTTTTTCGGCGGGATGAATTTGCTCTTTCTCGGCTTGGTGGGAGAATACATTTTGGCGATTTTCAACCAAGTTCGAAAGCGACCTCTCGTCATCGAGAGAGAAAGAATTAATTTCTAAGCCTGAGCTTGAAGATCTCTTTCAGCATGCGATAGGAATCTCTGAAAATCCGGACAGATGATTTTCGTTCATTTGGTTTTAAGGTGATGGGAACTTCCACGATGGCTTGATGGGCTCTTTGTAAATGATAGGTAAGTTCAGTGGTGAAGAAAAAGCCCCTGCCTCGAGTCTTTTCAATCAAGGACAGTGGTAATGATTTTGAGACAAAGAAAGTTCCCTGCGTGTCTCCGATACTGAGGCCTAAAACCATCCATCGAATCCAGCGATAGCACAATGTCATGAGGATCCGAATCGGAGATCTCTCTAAAACACTTTGAGGGTGTGATTTGGATCCAATCACGACGGCGGGAGGCTGGAGTTCCTTTTGAGTCTTTAAAAAGCCATCAAAATCGGAGAATTCAAAGGGCAAATCTGCAGCCGTTAGCAAAAAATGGGTGCTCTCGGGTTCTTGGTAGCTTCGTCGAATGCCGATCATGAGGGCTTCGCCCATATCTGCAATATTTGATTTTAGTGCAATGATCTTTGCTGAATGTTGATGAGCAATTTTTTGACAGAGCTCCCAAGAGGCGTCCTTGGATCCATTCTCGATCAGGATGATCTTGTGAATAGGATAGATTGAAGAGCTGAGTAGGGTATTGACCTTGTTTTCTAAGATCAGTGCTTCATTGTGCACGGGGATAACAAGATCTACACAGATCACGCGACGGAATGGTCCGCAGAAGCTGCGAATTGCTCCTCAAGTTTTTCAATCATCGCCTGACTGAGGCGATGACGTTTGATGGCATAACTATTCATTTTAAGTTCTTTGGCAGGGGCTCCAATGTAGGTTCGGCAGGGGAGAATGCGGGACGTTTTAGTGACGATGCAACCCATGCCAAGCATTGAAAAATGCCCGATTCGAGAGTACTGATGAACCATCACTCCAAATCCTAAATTTGCACCTTTAAATACGATACTATGGCCGCCCAGCATCACATTGTTAGACAGAGTTGCATCATCTTCGATAATGCTGTCATGGGAAACGTAAACACCGATCAACAAGCTCACATTGTTTCCAATCACCGTATCTTGAGTTGTGCCGGCATCGATGGAAACACGTTCGCGAATCATGCAATCATTACCAATTTTGACGCTTCGGAAAGAGGATTTCCAAAAAGATTTATGTTGAGGCGGAAGTCCAATGCTCACCATCGTTTCAAAGCGGTTGTTGTTCCCAATCACCACATGGGGTCCAATCACACAGAATGGACCAAAGTAATTATTGTCGCCGAGCTTCGCAGACGGATCAATTACGCAGGTTGGGTGAATAAAGTTAGCCATAGAACCTCATAATTATGTTAATCCGTTTGATTCTCCCTTGAAAGCCCAAGATCTGTTGCCTAGACTTGAGTCCTGATGATTGAGCGCAAAATTTACCAAAACACTTGGTTTCCTTATCTTTTCATCCTCTTGCTCTGTGCTGCGTACAGCTATCGCCTTTTAGATTATGAGAATGTTTATGCTTCTGCGCTAGCTGCGGATTCGACGTCACATATTGGAAACAACTACGACTATTGCACCACGGGGTTCATGTGGGGAGAGACCACCACCGATAAATTCTACTATCCGACAGGCGTTGATCTGGCTTTGAATTACGATCAACCTTTTTTGAACTTGATCACCTGCCCGGTGGGCTGGCTTGCAGGTCCCATTGCCATGTTCAATTTCTATAGCTTTCTTCAACTTTTTCTAGTGATGGCCTTTTCATGGCTTTATATCAGCAAGCATGCTCAGAACTTGTTTATCCGAGTGAGTTTTCTCTTTTTCTTCGGAATGTGTGGCTATGTTCAAAATAAACTTCTTGGTCAACCCAATTTGATGTCCACAGTTTGGGCTTTGCCCCTGACTTTTTATCTTTTTGAAGACAATACTTTTACCAGCTTAAAGAAAACACTGATCGCCTTTTTAGCCATCGGTGTGGCGCTCACCTCAGCTTGGCAGAACGGACCTAATCTCTTTTTGATTGTGGGATTTTTTGTACTGAGAGAGCTTTTCAAAAAGGAACAAAGGTTATTGAAGTTCAAGAACATCGCCGCAGGTACAGTTTTGATGATGTTTTTTGTGCTTCCTTTTGTCCTACCTATGTTCATCGCGCGCGCAAGAAATGAATATATGACGGACCTGCAGGGGATTTTTTTGTATTATGGGGATTTGCTGTCATTGTGGGTGCCACCATTTTGGCACTGGATGTATCCCTTATTTTCTAAGGTCGTTGGCACCTATGAACCCTATGAACCCAGCTGGCCCGAGCGGGCCATGGGTCTTGATGTCTTACTCACGGTACTGTTTATCTATCTTCTGATCCAGGGACTTCGTCTGAAGCAAGCCTGGAAGCGAATCGACTATTTAGTTCTTGGTTTGAGTTATTTTATTCTTTCTTTTGGACCACTTTTAGCATTTGGTAACTATGAAATCCTCTACTTAAAGTATTTTCCCTGGCTCAATCAGTTTCTTCCGTTTTCTATGACAAGAACCCCCGCAAGATATCTCATTATTGTGATTTTCGTGATTGTCGCGTGGTCCCTTGTTCAGTTGGATCGACAAAAATCAAAACTGCCTCAGCAAACCTTTCTGTTCGTTTCTGTACTGGTCGCTATTTGGTCTGTTTTTCAATCGAATTTGCCAAGGCAAAATTTTCGTTTTCCTGTATTTTATTATCGTGAAGAGTTTCCCTATGATGGTATTCAAGCCATGCAGGAAGCGCCAAGGGACAGTTTAATTTTTAGTCTTCCAGTGACTATGCTGCCACATCAGTTTGTGAATTTTGCACAGATGAAATCTGACTTGAAGCTGATTACTGGTTACGTGAGCTATACATTGTTAACTCAGGATCGTCTTCAAAGTGTTATTCGTAACTGGGGAGGTCTTGCCAATCTGACTTGTCAGCCCGATCCCGTAAGTGAAGGGGAGATTAAAATTTCCACTGGAGATCCCGAACCAATACTGGAGGAAATGTATCAGCGTAAAATTCGATTTATTACAGTTCAACCGGCGACGACGAATTGTGAGATCATAGAGAGCTTGGTCGCCGCTTTTTCTCGAAGTCCACGGGTTAAAACCTATGCTCGTGGAATTTATAAAATTCTAGAAATAAAAAAAGCCCGCTGAGTAGCGGGCTTTTCTTTAAAAACATTTTTGCAAAAATTAGGGAGTATACAAGACGCAGCGGAACGTTGGAGTTCCAGTGGCACCAGTACCTGTCAGATAC
>JBKCXY010000121.1:0-5111 GCA_046315835.1 Pseudobdellovibrionaceae bacterium
GTCATTGGCAGTTTGGAAAAGTGGGAGTGATTCCTTTTGAAGCTCCGCTGAAGAATTTAAAGCTCACGATTGGCAGCCACGATCCTGAGATTCAAATTTTTGCTAATCAGTTTTTACCCACCGGAGTTTTCAATTTGAGCATCACTCCACCGGCGGTGATTGAAGAAACTCACCTACGCCTGCAAAAGGCTTATCATCAAGCGGGTGGACCGTGGAAAAGGGAATACATGCCTCGGACAGTGATGCTCTTTATTGATGACACTCCGGGATTGTCACCAGCGGCTCAGTCAGAAAAAGCCAAACTCACCGCTGAAAAGGCTTGGCGGAATTATTGGACCGCCATGGAAAACACTCTGGACCCGCAGAAAGTAGCGCAAGCGGTGGGAAACACCATTGCCGGAAATCCCATTGAGGTGCTTGAGCAAATTCGCGGGAAGTATCATCCCGAGGATCGCTTGATGCTGTGGTTTGATTTTAATAATCACGACAACGAATCGATCTCAAGATCCATGAAGGCTTTTATGGAGAAGATTGCCCCTCAGTTGTAGGAAGTCTTCGTAAAATCATCAAGCGCACAGGACGTTCTTTAGTCAGAGCAATGCGGCCTTTTTCAATGTCCAAATTTGTGGTGAGACCAAAGTCATCATCATTGATCACGGCCAATGTCGACTCATCAATGGCGGCTAAGCCCTCTATTTTTTCAGCATCGTCAAAGCCGAGCGCCGACAAATCCGCAATGCCCACTTTCGTGAGTTGATCGCCCTTCGGGGGAATGGTGACATGAAACAAATGATGAACCGAGTCTTTGCCAATTTTTCCTTCTTGCTCCAGGACCACGAGGCCTTTGTTCCAAGCGGCCAGGTCGCCGATCTTATCGACCTTTTCATCGGTCATGGGGTATTTCAAAATTCGGGTGACTTTTTCCGTTCGCAAATCCATTTCCAAAATCAAAAAGTCTTTTTCACCTGGAAGCGGGCTTTGAAGAGCGGCGTACAGAAATTTGCCCAGAACTGCGACCCCTTCGAAGCCGCGATTCTTAGATCGTGAATTCAGAATTTCTGGAAGTGTGGTGGACAGAGTGCTTTCACCTGCGAGGGAGTTCCACATTTTGATCTCTTCAGGCGTGAGAGAATTTTTAGGCACAAAACGTTTGAGGAGTTTCCCAGAGTCATCAAACTTCAAAATTGAAGGGCGGTACTCTTCAACCATCCAAACAATGCCTTTATGATCCATCGTGATGCCTTCGGGATCGATGCCTAAGGGGTCAAAAGGAACGGGCCGGCCTAAAAGGCTCATGGGTCTTTCATCTTTGGATTCAGAATTGGGGAGTCCAGAAAGAAAGCGGCCTGAAGGTGTGGTGAGAAAGGTCTGAGTTCTGATGGAAAGTGTTCTGGTCTCTGGATCTGTGGAAAGATCGATCCAGCGGGGCTGAAAGGTGGGCTGAGCAAAGGGTCTGAGTTTATCGCCAGTCACAGGATCTGTGTACACATCCCCATTGGGTCCGCGGTCCGTGTGAGTCACAAGGCGCAAGCTCTTGTCGCTATTTTGTCTAAGAAGAAAGAGTCCTGAAAATCCGCCGGAGTAAATCTCATCTCCTGAGGGCATGGCAGAAATCACAGGCCGTGTTTTCAAGGTGTAAATTTCTGAAGCCCAGCGATACTGAGGGTCCACATGAAATTTTTTCTTAAGTTCAGAGCGAGGGGCTTCAGGGCCTTTTGAATCCGCTTTTTTGGGGCTTGAACTTTGGCAGGCAGATAAACCGCCCAACACACAAGTAAGGATCACAATAAGTCCACCGAATCTAAATACTGACTTCATAGGCACCTCACCCAGCAATTGTTATTAAAACCCTATTCTGGGGGGTGGTCAATTTTCTTGGAGGGAGCCCACCTTTTGGGGTATACCCTCGCCATGGTTGATTTATCTCATCCCCTAGCCACAAAAATCCGTAAACAGATCGTCGAAGCCATGGCGACCTATAACATGATCGAAGAGGGCGATAAGGTGATGGTTTGCTGTTCGGGGGGGAAGGATTCTTCAGTGCTCTTGGCACTGCTCACAGAGATTCAGCGAAAAGCTCCTTATAATTTTACCTTGGAAGCTGTGACCTTGGACCAAAAACAACCAGGCTTTGATGCAGGCCCTTTTCAAGCGTGGGTGGAAGGTCTTGGGGTGAAATACACCATTATTGAGCGCGACACTTATTCCATTGTGAAAGAAAAAGTCACGGAGGGAGTTTACTGCTCTTTGTGTTCTCGCCTTCGTCGAGGAATTCTCTATGACTATGCGGCGGAACACGGCTTCACAAAAATGGCATTGGGGCATCACCGAGATGACCTCGCCGAAACTTTGCTGCTCAATTTGTTTTACACGGGCAAAATTTCGAGCATGCCGCCCAAACTCAAAAGCGATGATGGCCGAAACATTCTCATTCGGCCTTTATCATTGGTGTCTGAACTGGATCTGGCAGCTCTGGCGAAAGCTTGGAACTTTCCAGTGATTCCGTGCAACTTGTGCGGAAGCCAAGAAAATCTCAAACGCAAAAAAATGAAGCGCCTTTTGCGGGATCTTGAAAAAGATATTCCTATGATTGGAAACTCAATTTCTACAGCTTTAGGAAATATTAAAATTTCTCAGATGTCGGATATGAATCTTTGGAATTTTAATGATTTGAAAGCTGATGGGCGCAAAGACGAGCCCACAGGGCTTGATCATTTCTCGGGAATGCCCCTCGGCGAGTGAGATTCCACGTGCACTTCATTCTGAAGTGGTTTTTTCAGTTCAAAAGTGGAAGCATTATTGAGCGTGGTCCATGCAATATTCGCGAGCGCTTCTTTCGTCAGAAAAGCTTGGTGAGACGTGAGAATGACATTCGGGAAGGTCATCAGTCTTGCGAGCAGGTCATCTTGGATCACTGAATCTGAGAGATCATTAAAAAAGAAAAATTCCTCTTCTTCGTACACGTCCAGGCCTGCGGCTCCGACGTGACCTGATTTAAGTCCTTTGATCAAAGCTTTGGTGTCCACTAAAGCTCCACGGCTGGTGTTCAAGAGAACCACTCCCTTTTTGCAAAGTCCGAGAGCGCGGTCATCAATCAAGTGTCGGGTTTTCTCATTCAGCGGTAGATGCAAAGAGACGATGTCAGAAACTTTCAAAACTTTTTCAAAACTGTCGTAAGTGATGCCTTTTTTCTCGAGCTCTAAGTCTTTTTTCAGATCAAAGGCCACGACTCGTGCGCCAAATCCCAAAAGGATTTCACAAAAGACACGGCCAATGCGACCGGTTCCGAGAACCCCCACGGTCTTTCCGAACACATCAAAACCGACTAAGTGCTCGATGGAGAAGTTTCCTTCGCGAACGCGGTTGTAGGATCTGTGGATTTTCCGATTCAGATTCATCAACAAGGCCACTGCGTGCTCGGCCACCGCATGGGGGGAGTATTCGGGGACTCGGGCTACCGGCAGAGCTAGTTCGCTGGCGGCGACGAGGTCCACTTGGTTAAAACCTGCACAGCGGAGCAGGACCAGTTTCACACCCTGAGCTTTCAAATCTGTTAAGGTCTTTCGGTCGAGGCGATCATTGACGAAACAACAAACGGCTTCAGTGCCCTTGGCGAGGCCACTGGTGTTGCCGTTCAGCTTCTCGTGGAAAAAGGTCAGCTGATGCTGCGAAGCGAGCGAGCAAGCCTCAAAAGCCTCTCGGTCATAAGAATGAGTGTCAAAAAAAGCAATTTTCAAACAGGAACTACTTCACTTCGGACTTTGTGACCGCGTAGTCACCGGCAGATTTGACGAGCTCTTCGACTTTCTTCACATCGATCTTTGAGCCGTCTTTAGAGATCAACTCAAGGCTTCCCACATCAACTTTGCATTCGGCCAAACCTTCCATTTTGCAGACTTTGGCTTTGACGGCTTTGACACAGCTACCGCAAGTCATGCCTGAGATTTCCATCTTCGCCGTTTCCGCAAAAGCGGGGAGTGAGAGAAATAAGCTTAAAATGAGCGCATTTTTGAACATAAAGGCCTCCAAATTGTGACTTCATTTTGGCTTGAAAAGCCTACAAAGGGAAGTGGCTCGCTGCAGATAAGGCAAAATTCGGGTTGATTCTGGGGTGGCGCGTTTGTATAACTCTAGGTCTTTCTTACCACCGCGGGGTGGTAGTTAAGTTGGTTATAACGTCCGCCTGTCACGCGGAAGGCCGCGGGTTCGAGTCCCGTCCACCCCGCCATTTTCTATATCGGACATTTGGGTTCTCCGGTTCTTCACATAAACGCACGTCCCCACCCGCAGGGTCTTAACCAAATTCGGGTGAATCAAAAACTCCTCAGCTTCGCGCTGGGAACCTTTGCCGGTATCCACATTAAACAGCCACATCCTTCATCATTCGATCAAGGGATGGGCGGGATTGTTTCACCCCAGACTGACTTTCATTCTCGTAGATCACATAGTCCGATATGCTGTTGCGGGCACAGTGATCTCGCAATGCCCGGACTTGGGCTTCAAGGCCAGTTGATTGGTTGCCGGTGCTCACCCGGCATTAGAGGACGACTTTCTTTGACATGATTTTCTCCATTTTAAAATTTAATAAAGTCATCATGGATTCGCTCATGGTCCGGATTATCGACTTGGTAGGGTCATGGCCTTCGTCGGATTTTCTCCCTGCCCTCTCCCGTCAACTCCGGAAGGTTAAAGTTCCTTCGCCTGATGGTTTGGCAGTAGCTGGTGATGGCATTCAGAGTCCGTCCATAATGACGAGCCAGTTCTTGCCGTGACCAGCCGTGTATATAACGTAGTTTTGCCAGTTCCGCTAAATCCACCCTCGACACGTGCCACTGAGTTGGGTTAGTTGTGTCCAAAACGAGTGGTTCGCTCAGCTTAGTGTCGCGGGCACCAACATAAGGAGATATTAATGACTAAGTATTTATTTGCGGGATGCTTGTTGCTCAGTTTCGTGAGTTCGTCTGCCTCTTTGCCTGAAAGAAATTCGGTTTTTGAATGTCCTGTAAATTCTCAGGAAACGGTCAACTCTCTGGTTTTCGATCCAGACGGGCGAGTCTTGTGGCGCAGAGCAACTTATTGGTCTTCAAACTGTGCGGGCCGCGGGCCAATAG
>JBKCXY010000122.1:0-20651 GCA_046315835.1 Pseudobdellovibrionaceae bacterium
GCTAAAGAATGTTGGGGATGGGAAGCCAGGCCGGGGTAAACGACCTTTGAGACCATCGGATGGGCCTCAAGAAACTGGGCAACGGCCATCGCGTTGACCTGATGAGCTTTCATCCTGATCGGCAGGGTCTTGAGGCTGCGCAAGCAAAGAAAGGCGTCGAAAGTTGCTTGAATGCCACCCATCGAATTACTCAAAAATTGAAGCTTCTCCGCAAGATCTTCACGGGCCGTCACAACAGCTCCGCCAACAACATCACTGTGACCGCCGATATATTTAGTAATTGAGTGAACAACCATATCAGCGCCTAGGGTGAGTGGCTTTTGGAAGTAAGGACTCATGAATGTATTGTCGACAACAACCAAGATTCCAGACTTTTTGGCTTCAGCGGAGATCGCTTTGATATCAGCTAATTTCATTGTTGGATTGGTCGGAGTTTCCAGCCAAACCATTTTTGTGTTTGGCTTCACAGCTTTCTTAAAGTTCTCAGGATTTGTGAGATCGGTGTAAGTAAAATCAATACCATGGTGGCGGATCACTTTATCGAACAATCGAAATGTCCCACCATACATATCATCCATAGCTACAACATGATCTCCAGCTTTCAATATTCCCATAATTGTGGTGGTCGCTGAACATCCGGAAGAGAAGGCAAATCCATAATTGCCGCCCTCAAGACTTGCTAAGCACTGCTCAAAAGCTTTTCTCGTCGGATTGTGAGTTCGAGAATACTCCCAACCCTTATGGACTCCCGGAGACTCTTGCACATAAGTGGAAGTTAAATAGACAGGCGTCATGATGGCGCCGGTGGTTGGATCTGGGGATTGCCCAGCGTGAATCGCCCTGGTTGCAAATCCCATTTTCTCAGCAATTTCTTTTTTCATATTGAGTCCTAGTTTGAAAGCTCAGCCATCGCTCCAAGAAACTGGAGCAAGTCAATTTTAGTGATGATCTCAAGTTTCTTATCTTCTTCAACAAGCGCAATGTAGCCCTTCATTAATTGCTCATTTAGGGATGAAAGGTCGTCCTCAAGTTTCACAAAAACCACAGAGCCTTTCACGAGATGAATAATGGGCTCCGCTGGCTTTAATGTTCCTCTCACCAGCGGCTCTAGGAGATCACCTTCATCAAGAATCCCGACGACAGTGCCATTCGAATACACCGGTAACTGAGAAATTCCTGCTGACTTCATTTTATTAACAACTTGAAGAACGGTTTCTCCGACATCAGCTGTGATCAATTGATGATTCGACTTTCTGGAGAGAAGCAGATCTTTCACTGTTCTCATTTTTAAGGGAGATGGTAAGAAGCCATTCTCCCTCATCCAAGAATCATTAAATGCCTTTGAAAGATAAGCTCTCCCATTGTCTGGAAAGAGCACTAAGATATTGGAAGGCTTTGTGAGTTTCTTCGAATATTCAATCGCAGCGACCAGAGCCATTGCGGAGCTTGGCCCCACGCAGATCCCTTCTTTAGAAACGAGGTCGCGAGTCATTAAAAATGAGGCCTTATCATCGACCTGAACGGCATCGTCCATGACATTAAAATGCACATTTTCTGGAAGCATATCTTCTCCAACGCCTTCAACTTTGTAGGAATGAGGAGGCGTCAGGACTTTCTTGTGGTAGAGCCAGTCATGGAGGATTGATCCATAAGGATCCGCGAGGACGATCTTGATCTCTTTTTTCTTTTCTTTAAGATATCGGCCTACACCTGAAATTGTTCCACCCGTGCCTGCGCCAGCAACAAAAACATCCAACTGTTCACCAATTTGCCCCCATATCTCAGGACCCGTTGTATGGTAATGTCGAGTTGGATTATCAGGATTGTGGTACTGATTCGCATAAAAAGCTTTTGGAGTAATCTCAACCAGTTTTTTAGCCACGGAAAGGTAGCTTCGCGGATCTTCAGGCTCAACAGCTGTCGGGGTAATCACAACTTTAGCGCCATAGGCCCGTAAAATAGCTCTTTTCTCTTCAGAAATTTTATCCGGCATTACAAAAATGGTTTTATAACCTCTCACAGCAGCAACCATCGCTAACCCAAGGCCAGTATTCCCTGATGTCGCTTCGATGATGGTCGATCCAGGAATAAGTTCGCCGCGCTTTTCTGCTTCTTCGATAATGGCAACTGCAATCCGATCCTTTACTGATCCGCCGGGATTGAAGTACTCGATTTTCGCCCAAAAAGTGTGGGGGGAATGAGGTGCAACATTGTTGAGCTTGATAATTGGAGTATTGCCTATGGATTCTATCACATTGTTAAAAACACTCTTCATGGCGTCCTACTTTTATGGGGACCATTCTTCTCTAGGGCGTGAAGAACTGTGGTCATTTGGGAAATGGGATCCTTGGTGTATTCTAATCCAGCTCTCGTCATGAGATTTTTTACTTTCGCTGCATCAGGTCTCTGTTTTGCCATTTCCTGAACGAGGACTTTCCAATCCTGCATGGTCATATTCTTTCTGAGTTCCAAATAGCACCTCTTTGTGGTGCTTTTAATCTAACGAGGGACTTTCCGGTGTTCAATCATAAAGGTACTGAGAGTGATCCAATGAAAGGAACAATCGTAATGAGAACAAGTGCCGGAAAAATCAGGAGAAGAAGGGGGAAAAGACCAAGAATTGGAAGCAAAGCAGAAAATTTTTCGATTTCTTGCGAAGAAAGCTCATAAACATCTGCCTCCAGCTCCACCAAGTGTTGATAAACGGACTGACCCTGAAGACCTGCCTGAACTAAGCTGAGAAAGTTCACAGTATGGACCTGAAAATGGTCATTCTCGAAGTTTCCAAGCAAAAGGAGTCGTTCGATCTGTGCCAGCAGAGGGATTTTTGACTGAGTTCCGTGAGAGACTAAAGCGCGACACGCTTGCTGCATGGATTCCCCTCTTTCTAAACTAAATCTCACTTTGATCATTGATTCTAACAGTGGACTTATACTTTCCATCGAAAACTCCTCCCAATAAATATCAGTGCTAAGCAGCCAGCGATATAAAGAATAAAACTCAGCAAGAGAAGATTCAGACCTATCTTTTCTTCCGCAAAAACACTTCTCCAAAGAAAAATTGCCCAATACATCACGCTGATCACAGCGGCCTGTGCCCGAATCTGAGACACTGCCGCGCTGGACTTCCGTCGAAATTTATTGATGAGGCGTTTTTGTCTCAAAATTGACTGGATTCTTTCTGAAGGCCGTGAATTGTGGCGCAAAATTTCACCCATTTCCTGGAAAACTGATCCAAAAATTTCATGATTTAAAGATTTCTCCCCTTTTTCCCATCCCTTCATCTCTCTTTCGAACTGTGTTTGAATCCATTTTGGCTGTTTTGAACATGTTTCTCGTATGGCCTGCGTGAGGAAAACTCCGGATCGCATCTTCAAATAAATTTGATTAAGTACCACCTCCTCTGCCTTGTGCCACAAGGCTTTCCGGATGAGTGTCAGAGTCCAAGGCCCTAGAAAAAATGCCAGTGAGAGCACAAGAAAATAGAAAACAGTGAAAACCCAAGCCGCATTCATGAGTGAAATCAAAATCAAATTGAGACAGAAGCTCAACAGCAACAACGTATCGACAGTTTTTCTCGGAAAATGAGATGAAGAAGCCGCATTCGCGAGAATCCGATGACCGATGATGTGTCCGGTGAGTGTCTGTAAGAGCTCGAGAATCATTTTTTGACTCCTTTTCTGCTCAATCGAGCAAAAAAAAGACTCAAGAAAAAAAAATGTATTGACGACAATAGTCACATCATGAAGACTTGTTGTAAGAGGTCTTCATTACCTTAGTATTCAGAACAATATTGAGGTGGGAAGTTGGATAACGAGTGTTGCAATCCCAAACGGGAATAATTTAGGAGGAGCAAATGGCAAAGAAAAAAGCTACAAAAAAGAAAGCTACTAAGAAAGCTACTAAGAAAAAAGCTACTAAAAAGAAGTAGTTTGTTTCTCTGAAACTTTTGAAGAACCCTTGGGAAACCAAGGGTTTTTTTTTACCTTTTTTTAGAAGTGGTACAGAAGTCCGGCCGAGCCTGTCGTAGCAATTGAGAAATCTCGGACACTTGTAAGACCAATAGCCTCAACGAAAAGAGCCGTACCAGCATAGGGCCCCTTCAGAACCGAATACTGTAATCCCAATCCAGCAACCGCCAAATTAAGAGAAAACCGACCTGATTCCCGTTCATTTTTACTGAGGAGATTCGAGGTCGGCAATTCAGAGGATCCCATGGACCCGCTCTTCTGGGAATTGTACCATCGCGAATAGCCCAAACGGTGGTAAACACTGAAAGACTTTTCACTCCAGAGAAATTGCCCACCGAAGTGAAACCCTCGATAGCTGTCAGAGCCTCCAAAGGAAGCAACAAACGCACTTTCCGGATTGAAAAAAAGGTTCACACCGATGCCGTACTGTCCAGTTGTCCCACCCAGCTGGGTGCCAACAGCGACTCTGCGGTCTTTCCTCATTTCATCGGCGTTTGAAAATTCAGTTTTCCGAAAAATATCCCGCCATTCACTACGTCCCGAAAGCGGCTTTATTTCTTGGACCTCAACAGCAGAGGCTGCAGACACAGTGATGAGGAGACCAAAAATTGCAATCCACTTCATAGACACTCCTTAAAAGATTTTAGCCTTAATTCCTTCTTCTTGAAGAAACTTCCTCACGGCAGGGCCATCGAGGTTTTCCAGCCTGAAAAGTAACTTATGAACCAGATCATATGAGTCTTCGGCCTTCTTTGTTCTCAGCTGACCCGTCAAGAAAGCCAAGTCATCGCTGATCTTGATGGCATTATCAACCAGCCGAGAAACATCTTTATTCTGAGAGGTCTTCTCAAGAAGTACCAAAGTCTTGTTCACATTTGTAACTAACTTATCCAACTGAGCGATTGTATTTGAAACACTACCCTCATTCTTTTCAACCAACTCAATGATCTTCCCAGCAAGTCCGTAGGACTGTGATATCAGCTGATCGATTCTTGGCGGATCCTCACCGCGCACGGTAGCCCCGGGCTCGAATTCAGGCTGAGAAAGACTTCCGGGACTGATTTCAAGAAATTTTTCACCGATCACACCCGCGAGGTTTATAAAAAACCGCGAGTCTTTACGAACACTTGGCCATGCTTTCTTTTCAACTTCAATCTCGATCACGAGCTTGGCTTCTTCGCCGGTCATTGACTTTTGAAGAGCATCAAATTGGATACTCGAAACTTTTCCAACTTTAATCCCCATGACTCGAACTGGGGACCCAACCTCAATTCCTCCGGCATAGTTATAAAGTACTTTCAGGGTATGAGTCCTCGAGAAGGGATTAATGAATCCGATGATCCAGGCAAAAAAAACAATCAGCGCTATGGAAAGAAAAAAGAGCAAGCCAACTTTTTGTTCTGACCTCACAAGATCTCCTAATATAAAAAGCTAAACATATAACCTAGAGCAAAGTCGACTAGAATTATAAGTAGTGAAGAACACACGACACTGTTTGTGGTGGACTGCCCAACTCCTTCTGCACCGTCTTTGCAATTCATCCCAAAGTAATACGAAACCGTGGGGATAATCGCTCCAAAAGCAGCTCCTTTAACCAGAGAAAGCAAGAAATCCTGAAGATCGATGAATCTTTGGAGAGATCCAATAAACATTCCCTGACTGAATCCCAAGTAGGTGTTTGAGACCCAAAATGCACTGAAGAGGCAAAACGAATTTGCAAGCGCTGTTAAGAGAGCTAAAGAGAGAATAGAGGCGATGAATCTCGGCATCCAAATGAAATTCCAGGGTTGAATTCCTAACATTTTCAAGGCTTCCACTTGCTCGGTGATCTTCATTGATGAGATTTCTGCAGTCATACCAGCTCCCACGCGGGACGTGACCAGGAGAGCCGTTACAACAACAGCCAGTTCTCGCAGGATCAGCATGGCCGCAAAGCCAGGTACCATTGAGTCGTTTTGAATCGCCATTCGCATGTGAAAGGCACTTTCGAGAATTGTCACAATGGCCGCAAATGCCACACAAAAAAGAACCACGGGCAAGCTTTGCCAAGCAATAAATTCCATCTGCTTTATAGTCTCGGGTAAGCGAAATTGTTTCCTCAAGTCTGCCCCAACATTCTCAGAAGAACATCCGCCAGCTGACTGGTGATCCAGTCCGCAATAACGATGCCGACCATCGTGACCACCGCAGTTTTAACAACGGCTCTCCCCACACCAATGGCCCCGCCGACGGTGTAATATCCGAAATAACTACAGTTGGTCGCCAGAATGACCGCAAAAAGAAAGCACTTCAGCAGTCCCAAAGTAATTGATCCTAGATGAACAAACTGAGGAATATATCGAAAGTATTCCTGTGGAGAAATCCCCCCGAATATTCGAGCCATAAAAGCCCCACCAAGAACAGACATCATAAGCCCGAATCCCAACAGAAAAAAGCTCGAGATAATGATGGCTATAAATCGCGGAACAACGATTTCTCGAATGGGATCTGCGCCCAGGCACCTCAGTGCATCGATCTGTTCAGTCACTCGCATTGTTCCTAGCTCGGCGGAAGTATAAGCTCCAATTTTCCCGCTTAACATGAAGGCGATTAATAAAGGACCAATTTCTCTGACAGTGCCCGAAGTTGAGAGCCCGCCGAGATAACCCAAAGCACCGAATTCATTGAGCTGGAGGGTAAATTGGATTGTCATGATGGCTCCGACAAAAAAGCCCGCCGTTGAGGTGATCAACACACTTTCTTTCGTCACCTTCCAAATCTGGTCGAAAACTTCATGAGATGAATAGCTTGAGGCCTTCAGATACCTAATAACTGTTCCTAAAAAGAGGATCAATTGGCCTAGGCTCGTTAATGCATTCGTCATGTGAGATCCGATAGAAATTGGTTAATTAAGTCTTTGCCTGACTGACGAATTTGATCTCTGGGGCCCTGCCAAAGAACTGCTCCCTGATCGAGGACAATGATTCGATCGGCTATGGCCAGGGCACATTCCATGTCATGGGAAACAATAATCGAAGAAACTTTGAGTTCTCTCGACATTTTCAAAATTAAATTGTTGATCGAATACGTCGACAAGGGATCCAGACCGGTTGTGGGTTCGTCAAAAAGAAGAACTTCAGGTTCAAGAATGGCCGTGCGGGCAAAGCTCAATCTTTTTTGCGTCCCGTAGGACAGTGAGCTGGGGTAACTTTGAAGGTCACAGTCAATTTGAACGAGACCAAGAAATGTTCTGACCTTTTTCTCAATTTCTGCCTCGTTCAAATTTGTGAGGCGACGGAGACCAAATGCCAGATTCTCAAAAACGGTCAATGAATCAAAGAGCGCTGGTTGCTGGAAAACCATACCTATTTTTCGCCGAATCAGGCTCCAGTCTGCCTCACTTTTGCTGGTCACCTCATCACCATGGAACTCAATTTTCCCAGAGTCTGGCTTTAGGAGCCCAACAAGAAGCTTTAACAGAACTGATTTCCCAGTCCCCGAGATTCCGAGCACAAAAATGATTTCTCCCGGCTGTAAATTGAGAGAAACATCTTTGAGGACGGCTCTTCCGCCAAAGGACTTGCCTAAATGACTGACCTTAAGCACGAGCACTCCCTTCAATTTGTTTGAAAGGCTGGCAAAACTTTCTCTGTGCTGAACTTCCCTCTTGTAAAAGATGGTCGAGACTCTCAAAAGTCTGAAGACTGCCCTGTGAGATGAAACCAATTTTCGATTGAAACTGTTTGACGCGGTGAATGTCATTCATCACGACAACAAATGTGCAACTCTTCTGCCGCTGAAGAGTGAGAAGTAGATCAATGATCTTCCGGCCCGTGATTGGATCAAGTCCTGCCGTAGGATCATCAAAGAACGCCACTTCTGGCTCTAGAGCTAGTGCTCGTGCAATCCCCAAGCGCTTTTGCATCCCACCACTAAGTTCTGCGGGGCTTTTGTCTGCAGAATCCGCAAGGCCCACTTGATCCAAATAGAACAGAGCTTTCGATTTTGCCTCTCCAGCTGATAGACCTGCTGTCTCTTTCAAAGGAAACTCAATGTTTTCAATGACTTTCATCGAATCAAAAAGAGCGTTCCTCTGAAATAGAAAACCGAAGCTCTTCTGAATGTGGTGCAATTCACTCCTGTCCAAGCTGAAAAGATCTCTTCCTCCAACTAAGTAATCTCCTGAGCTGGGACTCAGCAGGCCGGCGAGGATTTTAAGCAATGAGGATTTGCCAATTCCACTGGGACCTATCATACACCAACGATCATTTTTCTGGATCTTGAGAGAAACTTCACTCAGAACTCGACGACCAGAAAACTGCAGTGAAATTTGCTGCAGTTCGAGAGGAAAATTATGTTCATTCAACGCCATGCTTTATAGTCCTGAAATCGTCTGGGAATACTTGTCTAACCTATTGATTTAAGATTGAATGTCCCAGCAAACGCAAGGAGAAAAAAATGTCTAATAAGCGCAAAAAAATTGCTGTGATTGGTGCTGGCTTTGTTGGATCAACATGTGCTCACTGGGCAGCTCAAAAAGAATTGGGTGACGTCGTTGTTTTGGATATCAATGAAGGTGCGGCAAAGGGTAAAGCTTTGGACCTTTTCCAGGCGGGACCCATTGAAATGTTCGACTCTAAAGTCACCGGAACCAGTGATTACAAAGACATCGCTGACTCTGATGTCGTGATTTTGACTGCGGGAATGCCACGAAAGCCTGGGATGTCCCGTGATGAGCTTTTAGGAATCAACGGAAAGATCGTTAAAGACTGCTGCGAGGGGATCAAAAAGTATGCTCCGAATTCGATCGTGATCGTTGTTTGTAATCCTATGGATGCGATGGCTGTTCATGCGAAGAAAATCTTGGGTTTCCCAAGAGAGCGCGTGATCGGCATGGGCGGAGCTCTTGATTCTGCACGTTTCCGCACATTTATTGCTGAGACCTTGAATTGCTCTGTCAAAGAAGTTTCAGGAATCGTTCTCGGAAATCACGGAGATGCCATGGTTCCTATGGTTCGCTTGGCGACTGTGGGTGGCGTGCCCCTCACTGAGCTTCTTCCTGCAGACAAAATTGCAGCGATTGTTCAAAGAACTAAGACAGCTGGTGCTGAAATTGGCGGTCACCTGAAGACAGGCTCTGCTTACTACGCGCCTTCGGCTGGTGCTGTAGAAATGGCAGAAGCTATTTTGAAAGATCAAAAGAGATTCCTGCCATGTGCGGTTGAGCTGAATGGCGAATACGGCGTCAATGGCTTGATGGTTGGTGTTGTGTGCCGATTGGGTGAAAAAGGGATGGAAGGCATTGTTCAGTTCAAAATGACTTCTGAGGAAATGGCTGAATTTGAAAAATCAGTAGCAGCAGTGAAGAGCCTTGTTGATGGCCTCAACGCTGTTCAATAACGAAGAAAGAAGATGCATCCATGAATATTCATGAGTTTCAGGCGAAAGAAGTTCTCAGAAGATACGGTGTTGCAACTTTGAAGGGGCAAGTTGCTTCCACCGCTGACGAAGCTGTGGCCGCAGCCAAAGCTTTGGGTGGAAATATTTGGGTGGTTAAAGCTCAGATTCATGCCGGCGGCCGCGGTAAAGGTGGGGGTGTGAAGCTTGCTAAGACGATCGATGAAGTAAGAACACACGCTCAAAATATCATCGGTATGCAGCTTATCACTCATCAAACTGGTCCCGAGGGAAAGCAAGTGAATCGTGTTTACATTGAGCAGGGCTGCAATATCGCGAAGGAGCTCTATGTAGCAGCTCTCGTTGACCGTGCCACAGGTCGAGTTGCGATGATGGCCTCTGCTGAAGGAGGCATGGACATCGAAGAAGTTGCTGAGAAGCATCCGGATGCCATCAAGAAGGTTGATGTGGATCCCGTCACAGGGCTGATTCCTTTCCAGGCTCGTCAGTTGGGTTTTGAGATCGGAGTTCCTGCAGAGAGCATGAATAAATTTACTTCTTTCATGATGGGTCTCTATAAGGCCTTCGTTGAGAAAGATTGCTCCATCGCTGAAATCAATCCGCTCGTTCTAACAAAAGAGGGTGATTTGATTGCTTTGGATGCAAAAATGAATTTCGACTCAAATTCTTTGTACCGTCAGAAAGATATCGTTGAGTACAGAGATTTGACCGAAGAAGAACCCACTGAAATTGAAGCTTCAAAATATGACCTTGCTTTCATTAAGCTTGATGGAAACATCGGCTGCTTGGTGAACGGTGCCGGTCTTGCGATGGCAACACTCGACATCATTAAGCTTCACGGTCAGGCTCCTGCAAACTTTTTGGATGTTGGCGGCGGCGCCAATAAAGAGAAAGTGACCGCAGCTTTCAAAATTATTCTCAAAGATCCCAACGTCAAAGGCATTCTCGTGAATATTTTTGGTGGAATTATGAAGTGTGACATCATTGCTGAGGGTGTGATTGCCGCTTCGAAGGAAGTCGGTCTTAAAGTTCCTTTGGTTGTGCGTCTTGAAGGAACCAATGTTGAGCTTGGTAAAAAGATGCTCACAGAGAGTGGCTTGAACATCACGCCGGCTAATGACTTAACAGATGCGGCTCAGAAAATCGTGAAAGCAGTGAGAGGACAATAATCATGGCTATTTTTATTGATAAAAATTCGAAAGTAATCTGCCAAGGAATCACTGGCTCTCAAGGTTCGTTTCATACCGAGCAATGTCTGGCTTACGGAACCAAGTTTGTTGGTGGCGTGACTCCAGGCAAAGGGGGAACCAAGCATCTTGGGCTTCCCGTTTTCAATACGGTTGTTGAAGCTAAAAAGGCCACAGGCTGTAATGTTTCAATGATTTTCGTTCCACCGCCATTTGCTGCGGATTCGATCATGGAGGCGGTTGATGCTGACCTTGATCTTGTCATCTGTATCACAGAAGGAATTCCTGTCTTGGATATGGTAAAAGTGAAAAGATACATGCAGGGCAAGAGAACACGATTGGTTGGCCCAAACTGCCCTGGCGTGATCACTCCAGGCCAGGCGAAGATTGGGATTATGCCAGGTCACATTCATCGACCAGGCCGCGTGGGAGTTCTTTCCCGTTCAGGGACTTTGACCTATGAAGCTGTTCACCAACTGACTCAGTTGGGACAAGGCCAGTCCACGTGTGTGGGCATCGGCGGTGACCCCGTGAACGGAACGAACTTTATTGACGTTCTTAAAATGTACAACGACGACCCAGAAACTGACGCTGTCATCATGATTGGGGAAATCGGGGGTTCTGCAGAGGAAGAAGCTGCAGAATACATTAAAAAGCACTTCAAAAAACCAGTGACTGCGTTTATAGCTGGTGCCAGTGCACCAAAGGGAAAGCGCATGGGTCACGCGGGAGCCATTATCAGTGGTGGTAAAGGGACTGCGGAAGCCAAATTTGCGGCTCTCGAAGAGGCCGGTTGCCGAATTGCTCGGTCCCCTGCAGACCTCGGGAAAACGATGGTGGCTTTTATGAAAGAGAAAAACCTCATTAAGTAAGGAGTTAGGTATGGCAATGGAGAAAACGTTTTCAATTATTAAGCCCAATGCAATGAAGAAAAATGCAATTGGCGACATCGTTTCAATGTTCGAAAGCAACGGCCTGAAAATCGCTGCGGCGAAAATCACTGTTCTTTCGAAAGCAAAAGCTGAAGAATTTTATGCTGAACACAAAGCAAGACCCTTTTTTGGTGAACTTGTTTCTTTCATGACTTCTGGTCCAGTGATGTTGATGTGCTTAGCGGGTGAGAACGCGGTCGTAAAGAACCGTGAAATCATGGGCGCAACTGATCCTAAGAAAGCAACTGTAGGCACAGTTCGAGCAAAATTTGGCGATAGCATGGGTGAAAATGCAGTTCACGGATCTGATTCTCCTGCTTCTGCAGAAAGAGAGCTCTCTCTGTTCTTTGAACCCAATGAGATCTGCAATCTGTAATGTCTGAAGTTATCCACGACCTCCGAATTGAGAAGATGTCTTTCGGAGGTCATGGTGTTGGCCGGCATAATGGCCTCGTTATTTTTGTTCCCTTCTCAGCTCCCCAAGACCTTGTTGACGTTGAAGTCTATTTTTCAAAGCCTTCTTACAAGAAAGCTCGAATCCTGAAGATAAAAGAGGCTTCACCTTTTCGGCAAGAACCCGCTTGTGAGTACTTTGGCGAATGCGGTGGCTGCAACTGGCAGCATCTCAATTACGAAACCCAAATCGCCCAAAAGCAAATGATCGTCGAGGAGCAGCTCAAAGGGATTTTAACTACAGAATCAAAAATTTTTCCCATCGTCCGTAGCCCCCATCAACTCAGGTATCGAAATCGAGTGCAGCTTAAGTTTTCAGGCCAAAAACTTGGCTTCTATCGACGAAAAACTCACGAAGTTTTGGCCATTCAAGACTGTCTCATTACTGATGAAAAACTGACCTCAGAATTCAAACCTTTATCCCAGAAGCTCTCACAAAGAAGTAAAGATGTCGCAAAAATTGAGCTTTCGCTGTCGCCTGAAGGAAAGGTTCAAAGCCACCACGATAAGAATCCTCATGAGCTTTCGACTTTCTCTCAGGTGAATGAGGGCGTTAATAAAATTCTTCAAGAGGCTGTCCTGAATTGGGCTTCAGGTGAGACTTATTCAAAAATCTATGACCTCTATTCAGGACAGGGAAACTTTACTTTTCCACTGTCCCAGACTTTCCCTCAGACCCTTGTAGAAGCTGTAGAGCTTGGGACCGAGAATGTTTCTCGATTGAAAAAGCGTTTGAATAGCGAAGGAATAAGCCCTTTCAAGATCTTACCACGTCAGGCGAGTGTAGACCTTTACCTGAGACGAGAAATGATTCCAGAAGGATCTCTCGTGCTTCTGGACCCCCCTCGGACGGGCCTCAGTGAGGAAGTTTCCCTAGCTGTGGCTCAGTCCCCGTGGAAAAAGCTCCTCTATATCAGCTGTGATCCATCTGCTTTGAGCCGAGACCTCAAGATCATTTTCAAAAATGCTCCGCGAAAGCTCAAAATTCAAAGAGTCCAAGCCTTCGATATGTTCCCTCAAACAGATCACGTGGAAGCCCTGATCGAGCTTGGCGTTGACTCCTAGAGGGTCTTTGCTATCGTTTGAGTATGCGTCTTCATATCCTGCTCATTCTAAGTATGACTGCCCTGGTGGGTTGCGCCTCTTTTTTCAAAGAAGACCAAGAAAAGGCCACTCTTCATCTAAGGATTGGCACATCTCACTTAATGAATGGAAATTATCCAGCCGCTCTCAATGAGCTTCTTCTCGCTGAATCGATCGATGACACGAATCCCCTCATTCAAAACAATTTGGCCCTCGCCTACTTCGTCAGGGATCGCTTTGACCTCGCAGAAGTTCATGTGCGCAAAGCCCTCAAGCTTGATCCTGCCTACACTGATGCGCGCAATAATCTTTCGCGAATTTTGATTGAAAGAGGGCGGTTTCAAGAAGCCATCAATGAAGCTAAGATTGTGGCGAAAGATTTAACTTATCCAGAACCCTCAAAACCACTTCTTAACTTAGGAATAGCTTATTTCAAGCTGGGAGACTTCCAAAGTGCCCAGCAGGAGCTTTCAAAAGCCATCGATTTCCAAAGAGAGAATTGCCAAGCTCAATCGCTTCTAGGTAGGACTTTTTACGAATTGAAAAATTACGCACGAGCTGCTGATCAGTTAGATCGCGCAGTTTCCTTTTGCCAAAAGAGCCAATTTGATGAGCCTCACTATTACAGCGCTCTTTCCTACTTTCAAACTGGTGACGTCAGAAAAGCTGAGGCTCGTATGGAAGAAGTCATAAAGCTATACCCGGGTGGGAAATATCAAGAAAGAGCTCGAGCGATGCTTGAGACAATGAGAAGGTAGAGATGAAAAATCTTGGACAAAAGCTGAAACAAGAACGTGAGAAAAAGGGGCTATCACTCCACGAAGTTGGCCTTGCGCTAAAAATTAATACCAAAATTCTAAAGTCCATCGAAGAGGGGGAAATTGCTCAGCTTCCAGCAAAAACCTTTCTCAGGGGTTTTGTTCGCTCATACGCCCAGTTCTTGAAAATGGACGTCCAAAGTGTTCTTCAAGATTTTAGCAAGGAGATGGGTGAGTCAGTTCCATCAGAAACAGCGCCGACCTCAGCGACTGACGGATCTATCTCGAAATCAGAGGCACCGGTCATTTCACGACCGACCGCCATTCAAAAGGCAGCAAAAGAAGATGTGGCCCTTGAGGAACTCACCCAGTCCAATAAGGCCTATGTTGTGTTCGGCGGCATTATATTGATCGTTCTCATCGCCTTCGTTTCAAAGATGATTGAAAAGTATCAGCGAGAAGCTGACACTTCGGCTTTGCAGGAAACAACAACCACTACCACTTTTGAAACGACCACAAGTACAGCCCCTCTCATGACAATGGGGCCGGCTGCAAGCTTGGCTGTGGAGACAACGACATCCACCTCTTCAACAAGCACTCTCCCCCCAACAACGACTCTCCGGGCCACAACGACAACCCGTTTCGTCACAACAACAACGGCTGCCCGCACCACCACAACGACTCTTCAGCCGACAACCACAACAGTCAGAGCAACCACGACAACTTTGAGGCCAGTCACCACGACGAGTGTTGCCCCAAGTACCACAATCCGCACCACCTCAACCACAGTCGCTCAGACATCCCAACGTCCTGCTGAAGTGATTGTAGAAGCCTTGAACAAGGTTTCAATTCGATACTCGCTCGAAGAGGGGAAGTGGGACACTTTGGAGCTGCAGGCGGACCAAGTTCACACCTTCAAAAGTAGAACTGGCGTTAAGCTTGAAGTTTCAGATGGTGGATCTGTTTCTGTGATTGTAAACGGACGAGATCGGGGAGTTCCTGGCAAGATTGGACAGTCTATCAATCTGAGCTATCCCTAGTTCGGAGGCACGGTGAAGCCCATCTATAGAATCTGGTGGTTCGCTCTAGCGATAAAGCTGGCACTGGCGAGCTTCATTCCTTTCAGTCTCGATGAAAGCTACTATTGGGTTTGGGGTCAGCGGCTTCAGCTCAGTTATTTTGATCACCCCGGAATGGTGGGTTGGCTTTTTGGGCTCGGAGAGTGGCTCCTCCCCTTCGGATATGCTTCACGCATTCCGCTGGTGATTGTGGGTCATTTCGCATTGCTCTTTTGGATTTTTACTTTAGAGAAGCATCTCAATCTAGATCAGCTCATTTCCTTTGCCTTGATCTACTTGCTCTCACCCCTCCTCGGTTTTGGTGGATTGATTGCGACACCCGATGTTCTCGTCATCACCTTTTGGGCCATGGGCATATGGTCTTTAAGCGAATATTTGGAAAGACCCAATTTTAAAAGTGCACTCGCCCTGGGCTCCGCTCTTGGACTTGGATTCTGTGCCAAGTATCACATAGTGATTTTTGTCTTGGTACTCATTGGCTATCTCAGCTTTGAAAAGCTATGGAGTCGAATCAAGCTCAGCCATCTGTTCGCTGTAATCCTCAGTGGAGCTGTTCTTTCTCTACCGGTTCTCGTTTGGAATTCTCAAAATGACTTTGCTTCATTTAAATTTCAGCTCGATCATGGGCTCGGGGAGAGTCAGTGGTCACCCTGGTGGACTGTCTCTTATCTCCTCGGTCAGCTCATCGTTGTTTTTCCTGTTATTCTTCTCATGGCGCTAAAGTCTTCTCGTCAACAGAGTTTGAGGATGTTTGCCTATTTTGGTTGGTTTCCCCTTGTTTTCTTTTTTCTAACGAGCTTTCGAGGCCTCGTTGAAATTAATTGGCCGATTGTGGGTTATGCCGGCATTTTCGCGCTCGCTGCGACTTCTGTTTTTTCACGAAGAGTTTACTTTATGACTCTTGCGTTTTGGGGCACACTGAGCCTTGTCGTCACCGTCCACAGCCTCAAGCCGTTTCTCCCCGGAGAAAAATTGAACGAGCCTTTTTACTATCAACTCGTGATTGATGCGGCACCTCAGTATGAGAACCTCTTTGCTAACACTTACCAGATGGCATCGGCACTTTGGCATGCACACAAGAAACCGTACTACAAAATCAATGGCATTGGCCGCTTTGACTATTACGATTCAATGCCAGAAAGTCTTCCGACCAAAAGTCCCTTCTTCATTGCCTTAGAGACAGATCAAGAACCCCCCTCGTGGATCACTCCAGATAACTTTGAAATCACTGTTGTTGAGCGGCTGGGGCCTCAATTTAAAATCATCAGGGTGACCAACAAATGAGAGCCTATATTTTTCTGACCTTTTTTTGTTTGTCATTCTTTGTTTACGGATTTTACCTCTCTCAGACAAATCTCAGCGTGGTCCCCCGTGAGCTATCCAGGGAAGTTCCGCTGGGTTTCTATGACTATCGTGGAGTCATTAATGTTCGGTCAAATCTCAGCAATGGAAGCTCCTCTCCTCAGGAAATTATTTCAGATGCAAAAAATGCGGGACTTGATTTTCTGATTTTGACCGATAGGAACCAGTATGACGTTGCGACAAGTGCCGCAACGTACTCGAGCAATTTACTCGTCTTGACCGAGGGTGAGTATTCCTTTCTTGATTCGCGGCTGATGTACATCTCTAGCTCGAAGGAAATTCGGCCAGAATCTTCGGCCGATGCAAATATCTTTTTTGCGGATCTTCTTTCACAAAGATCGACGGAAAAGAGGGACTCTCTGCTCGTCATGGCCCATCCATTTAATCCTCAATTGACTTGGACAGGAAGCATCCCGACAGGAATGGATGGATTAGAAGTACTCAATCCTAGATCCATCTCACAGAAGGCTTGGTTGAGATCAAAAGCTGATGTGATGTTGAGCCTTCTGGTCTATCCCTTTAATCCAAGATATTCCTTTCTTCGTCTTTTTCGAGAACCCTCTCAGGAGCTCGCCTTGTGGGATCAAGTTTCCCAGGAAAGACGATTTCTTGCCTTTGCTGGCTCAGATGCTTCGGCGCGGGCTATTCCCCTCACTGACTACTTGATCAAGTTTCCTGCTTACCAAAAATCCTTCGAGCTTCTCAGTAATCACGTCCTTCTTCCATCAGAGCTCAATGGAAATGTCGCCCGAGATCGTGGCAAGCTTCTTCAAGCCATCAAAGCTGGAAATTTCTATCTCTCCTTGGACATGCTTGGAGATCCAAAGGGCTTTATTGCTTACATCCAAGATAAAACACAGATTCATTTGATGGGCTCAGATCTTCGATTTCATAGAGGATTAAAGCTCGTTGCCCAACTACCTGCAGTACCTAAAGATTTTTATGAAATTGTAGTCTATCGAAATGGAGAAAGTGTTTACATTTCTAATGAGCCAATTCTCAAGTATCAGATTAAAGAGCCAGGTGTTTATCGAATTCTGGTGCGCGTGAGTCCCTTTCTTCCCTTTCCCGAGGGAAAAAAGTGGTTCAGCTGGATTTACACAAATAATTTCTATGTGAAGTAAAAAATCCTTAAACCTTAAGCTTCTGGTAATTGAACCTTGAGATTAAAGGGCACTTCGATTTGACAAGAGAGTCGTTCCTCAGCTTTCTTCCCTCGATCACTCCAAAATTCAGTTTCAATGTCGTTCATTTTTGGGACGCTGGCGCTCTCGGAAGAAACAAGGACTCGACAGGTGCCACAAGTCCCATTTCCCCCACAGGATGAGTTCATCTTGAACTTCGCATCTGTCAAAGCCTCCAACAGAGACTGCCCTTGGCTCGCCGCAATATTTTGCTGGGTATTGATCACAAAGACGGTTCCCGTCTCTTTTATTGCTTTCATTGATTCTATCCTTGAAACACAGGAATCCCTTTTGTATCAAAGATTCTATGAGATTCATAGCATTCGACTTAGAGACAACAGGGACAGTTCCAGGTGTAGACGCCATTTGTGAGATTGGGGCCGTAAGATTTGTGGACGGGCAAGTTGAGTCCGTTTTTGCCACACTGATCGATCCTAAAAAGCCCATTCCACCAGGTGCTTCGGCCGTTAATGGAATTACTAACGATATGGTCCAAGGAAAGCCATCTATAGAGGATATACTCGAGTCATTTGCAGAATTTTGTGCCGAGGACCCTCTTGTCGCCCATAATGCTTCCTTTGATGCTCAGTTTTTGCTCGCAGATATTAAGAAGCATGAGTTGCCGGCTCCTCGGGGAATCGTCCTCGATACCTTACCTATTTCTAGAAAAGTTTTAGCGGGCCTTCCGAATTATAAACTGGGAACATTGGTGCAGCACTTTAAAATTCCCTCGACCGATTTTCACCGAGCTGAAGAAGATGCCACTTACTGCGGAAAGGTTTTTCTAGAACTCACGAAAAGAATCTCTGTCAACGGCCAGGCCCCTGGAATAGAAAACCTGGTGGCGCTCACTGGTAAGCCTGAGTTCCGATTCCCTGTGATTGAACGTAAGCCAAAACAAATGGATCTTTTTGGCCTTCTTTAGATCTTAAGCTGATGAGCAATCGGCCAGCGACGGCCACGCCCGAAGGAATGTGAGGAAACTTTCAAAATCGGTGGTGCTTGCCAGCGCTTGAATTCAGTTCGTAACAGCACAGGGAACAACCACTGATCTGTCCGAGACTTTAAGGGCTCCACACGCTCAACGAGTCGTACCACTGATTCATCTAACAAAAAATATTCCGGTAAACTGTCCTGGTCCTTTTGATTGGGCCGCAATTCTGCAGAAGGAGCTCTTGTCAAAATTTCTTGAGGAATGATCTCCATCTCTGAATTGTACAATTCACACAAAGAATAGACCTCATTTTTCGTCAAATCCCCAATAGGGGCCATTCCGCCACACATATCGCCATACAAAGTCGAATAGCCAGCGGCATACTCAGATTTGTTAGAGGTCGACAACAAAAGTGAGTTCTTGAGATTTGAAAATGCCATTAAAATAAGTCCACGAAGTCTCGCTTGAAGATTCTCGTGAACCAAACCAAATTCTTTCACACTAAAAGAGTTATCAATCAATTCTTTCAGCTTTTGATAAGTCTCCTCGATCGGGACTGTTTGAAAATCAATTTTTAAATTTTTAGCAAGTTTCTGAGCGAGCTCTAAGCTTGATGGAGAATTAAAGACTGTCGGTAACGCGATGGCTGTGACTTTTTTGGGTCCCAAAGCTTCTGTCGCGAGACATGCCACTAAGGCAGAATCCACGCCACCAGATAAACCCAAATGGATGTGATCTAATCCAGTTTTCGCACAAAAATCTCGAAGTCCAAGAACCAAAGCTTGTCTGAGTTTTTCAGAACGACTGAGCTTCTGTGGGCGCAACCCACCTTCAAGACTATTAAGATCAAGGACATTCAGGTCCTCAGAAAAAAACATGCTCTGCATGACTTTCTTGCCCTTTTTATCAAGAGCAAAGCTTCCTCCATCGAAGATGATCTCATCTTGAGCACCCACCAGGTTGGTATAAATCATTGGTGCTTTAAATGCTTGCGCTGTCTTCTTGACAAGGTTTTCTCGAATGAATTCTTTCCCTGGATAAAATGGGGAAGCACTCAAATTCAAGACGCAATCAACTTTCTGCTTCCTGACCTTGGAGAGAGGATTTTGTTGATAGATGCTTTTTCCTTTTGAGTCTTCCCAGGCCCAGATATCTTCGCAAATCGTCAGGAAAAAAGTTTTCCCTTTGTATTTGAAATAGTTTTTGGACATGTCACCACTTTCAATGAATCGCATTTCATCGAAGACATCTCCTGTCGGCAAAAGCTCCTTATGAAAAAACTTGAGTGGCTTTCCTTTTTGAATCAGAGCCGCAGAATTGAAGTAGGGCCGACCTTTGCGTTTCTGATTTTTGGTGATGACACCGATCACAATAGCCAAACCCTGAGGAGCCTGCTTCTGGATTCTTTGAAGTTCAGCCAATTGCTTTTCAACGAGATCTTTTCTCTCTAAGAGATCAAAAGGATGGTAACCAAAAATCGTGCTCTCAGGAAAAATGACAAGTTCGCAGTGCTTGCTCTGTGCTTGTCGAGCGTAATCTAGGATTTTATCAGTATTGTTTTTAAAACTTCCGAGTGTTGTATTAATCTGCGCGACGGCAATTCTCATGAATCCAGGCTTTCGATTGAAACTCTCCCTGAGAACCCATCCTGATAACCATGATGGAACTTAATATCGTTCTCAGGGAACTTCCAACAATAGTAGCCCTTTCCGCTATCAAAGTCAGCTAGCCAAACTCCCTTTGGAGTGCCGCCCAATTTCTCAATCTTTGAGTTCCAGCGATCAACCAACTTTGAAATTTCGTTTTCAAGCTCAGAAATGAGTAGAGGTTGACTGCCTTTAAGAGCCTCAATGCGATTCACTAGAAACCGAAGCTCTTTCTGAGAGTCTTCTGTAATTCTATAGATTACAGGCAACAGAGAGCGAGCCTCTTCGATTGTAAACTGACGCTTTTTATTGATGGAAAACAAGACTTCCATGAAAACTCAACTCCCCCAAAAGTTTCCGAGGGTTCGGGTTGTACCTGAACAAAAGTGAGTTGCAATGACTTTCAAAATGACTGACAAAAAATTGCGAGAGCTGTGTAGGAATTTCTATCGCGATGCGGTAGCTATTTCTGCATACTTTTCGAAATCTGAAGTGCTTGGCCACCAATGAAAAAAAGTAGGGCCAAAATGATCGCAACAATAATCGCAATTCGAAAAATTTTCCCAAACCCAAGGTCAAATTCTGCCTCTGATTGGATGATTTTTTGGGTGGGTGGCTTGACCACCATTTTTTTTACTGCACCAGGCGTTGAAGATCCTTCAACAC
>JBKCXY010000123.1:0-11589 GCA_046315835.1 Pseudobdellovibrionaceae bacterium
TATTTTTCCCGTAGAAAAATCTCTGTGACAATCCCAGATCAGCGACTGGAATCGTCTCCGTTGAAAATTGCGCAATCCCGCCGCCACCAACAAAGGCTAACTGGGAATGAACGATGGATTTATTGAGAAGCACACTCTTCGAATAGAAGGGAGAAAAAATGTAATTTGTCGTTGCTAAGAACTGCAACACCGGCAAGTCAGAATCTTTTGCGTTGAACGGAGGTCTTTTGAGATCTTTTTTGAGCTGCGCTTCGAGTTCAATCCCGTATTGAAAGTTCAGAATCTCCCAAACGTGATTGGGTGTTAAATACTTCCAATACGAACCCCCAACTGCAGCATATTTGTTGATGGCTCCCACTGGTAAATATGACAATTGAAGATTCAGTTCATCCTGAGTTTTGTATTTCTGGTTCATCACCGTTGTGGGCTTCGGAACATCGAAGATATCCACAGCTGACCAGACATTCAGAGAGATGAGCAACGAGAGAAGAACAAACGATTTCATCATTTACTCTCCTCAGATTTCTCAAAATTATAGCTCACGCCTAGGGTGATGGCCATGTTTGGCCTGACGGCAGATGAAGTGAAAAAGAGCTGGCGAAGATCCAATCGATAGACCCACTGAGTCTTAGAGAACAACCTCAGTGCAGCCCCCACATTGAAAACATTGGTGTTCCCGCGCTCTTCGAGCTGTGCAATTCCCCCACCGGCGATGAGACTGAGATCACCCCACAAAATATCTTCTCCCATAAAGAGATGTTTCATGTACAAGGGCGTGTAAATAACATTCGTGGTACCCATCAAATTGATAACGTCAAAAGTTTGGGGAACTGCACCGTACTTGCCTTTCAAGGCATCTTCCAATCCCGTCGAATTGTTTTGAAAATACGAAAAGTTGAACACTTCCCAACCCAGAGAATCGCTAAAATAGTGAGTAAATGAAGCTCCCGCAGCGATATAAGTGTTGAAATGATCCATGGGTAGAAAACTAAAGTGCGTGGAAATCTCTCGATACAGGGGCTTGGGGCGTGCTTGCACAGCGATGATATCTGGCATTTCTACCACAACTTCTTCGGCCACTTCCTCGGCAAACACATCCTCTAAATCTTGCGCCATCAAAAGATCTGGAAACGCAAAGACACAGAGCGTGAAGATGAGCGTGATTCGAACAAGGTTCATAGTTCTCCCAGCTCTCTATGCTCTCAGAATTACTGAGAGTTCTCAAATTGAGACGGCAGAAGCTAGTTCAAGGTAGAGGCTTTCAAAAAAACAGAAACTCAGGCTCAATTTGAAACGAATTCTGCCGATAAGCACAGACAAAGGTCGGGAATGAAGCAGAGGCTAAACTCATTGATCAGATTTAGTATTATCTTCATCGTTTTGATATTCACATAGCAAAACTACGGGGACGTGGGACTCATCGCCGATCAACCGAGCACTGCTGGCTTTCTTGCAAAAGATCTGGCGTCTTGATTCTCGGGAACTTTTAAATAGTTCAGAATCCGAGTTTCATTTTTGGTGGATATGTCTCATTCCATGATTTCAATTCCCTGCACGAACTCAATTGATAAAAGAGCAGTTCCAACAGTTCAGGAGGGCGACTGCAGCACTCGACAAGGTCTCGATGACCCACTAGAGCCTTACGCAGAGAATGATGAGCTTCGCCATGAAAGAGATGAAAATGTTTTTGCTTTGTATGTCTACGGCCCTTAATGCACTTAGAGTCTGACCCAGTTATGGAAATGGCTAGATTTTTGACAGCTGTCTGACCTTCTCTGACGGTGGCCTAGCACCAGATCATTCTGAGACAATCAGCGAGCTCCTACGCGATTCCACCACAGAAAATTGGTCCACCCTTTGCTTTATGGTCTTGTGAGGTGATGAATATGTCATGGAAACCAACAGTGCGTCTCATTTTGATCAGCTCCCTAGGACTTTCTCTCGCGGCTTTCAAAACCCCAGAGGTGGATGGTTTTGTTGAATTAAAGGGCCACTTCTTCGCGAGAACTTCCGCCTCATTTAGAAATATTGATCAAAATCGCATCGCTGTTTTGAAGCCCGGAACTCGTGGGAAAATTTTAAAGATCGAGAATCTCAGCTCACGCAACGACAACTTAGGTCTTTGTATTCAGGTTTCTGAAGGTGAAAAACAACCTTACGGGGTTGAATGCGTTTGGGTCCATTATAATCCTCAGCAAAACTTCATGGCCTTTGAAGCTCCCGCGCCACAACCGCAAAAACCCCAAGTCGCCACTCAACCTGCAACTCAGTCGACGACAGTAGAGAACCGCAAGACAGAACCAGAAGTGGGGGCTGTTGCCAAAATATTACGAGGCATTTCAGGCTTCCTCCAAATGGGATCGGCACACGCTGCTGAACTGACCACAACGGTGATGGCTCCCCCTAATCAAGCTGCTGATCGCTCCAATGGTCAGATCACAACTCAAAGAACCGAAACAACAGTTCCCTTGTTGCCGGAGCCTAAGTCAATAGATCAGGATTCTTTGAATCGTTTGTCTTTGAAGAATATCGAGAATCTTAACAAGGGCGTCGGTGCCGTCCATGCTCCTGCCGATTGTGAAAATTGTAGATCGGAACCAATTCGTGCTTTTGAAACTTGCAATGCACGCAATAACTATATGGAGTCTGAGCTTACAAATCTTCTGGGCCAAAAAAGTCAAATGACATCACTCGTGCAAGCGACACCCATGAGACCGCTCATCAAGCCCAGCTGCATCCAGAACAGCTTGGCCAGTTATGGAGTTCCTGCAAGGAACTATGCTCATTGCCGTTCTCAACGAGGAAGTGCCATGAGTTCTCGCGGGGTCGGTCGAGCTTGTGTCAGTGAAAACTACAGCCGAGTTGTTTCCAACAGCTTCAACCACGTCGCTCAGTGCATGGGTGAGTATCTTACTGGAGATAAATCTTTCGATACTTCAACAGCGATTAAAATGTTTGGATTGATGGCGCACGAATCTGGCCTTCACACCAACGCTGTGAGCGATACAGGTGCTGGTGGCTCTGGACAATTTACTCAAGGAGCCATCGAGAATGTGAATCAGAACGAATTCTCAGATGTGGTGAGACACCTTCGTGCCTCTCCAGATCAAGCTTGTCAGTCTCTCGCCTCAGTTCTTGAACAAAACAAAATGAGATCAAGCCCCCAACAATCTTGTTCTCGAATTTCTACGGAAGCAGGTCAGCCTCTCGTCAATATGGTCTATACTTTTGCAAATATGAAAACAACTCGCGACTATCTCGATAACCAAACCTGGGAAGGCGCTTCCCACCTCCAAGCTGTCCTTGGAGAGATGCAAAAATCCGAAAACAAAGCGGAGTTTGAGGAGCTCAAGCAACTGGTCGCTATGTGGGGACATAATGCCGGCTCTGCAGGGATCAAAGTTCCCCTCGAGAAAACCCTCCGCGATTGGAAACGCGCTGGCAAGGTCATCACAGCACAAAGTAAAGCTCAATTTATCAACGACCTTCAAATGAATGTCAGAAACTTTCCACATTCAGCAAATGCTTCGAATGCTCGAAGAAATGAAACCTCAATTTTCCTCAATCGAGTCCTCGAAAGACTCAAAGCGATTGAGACGACAGGTGGTGGATCATGCGCGGGCTAATCACAGCAATTATTTTACTCTTGTCAGCAGTCCCGACCCTTGCGAAGAATCAGTCCCTAGAAAGGATTCAAAAGGAAACACTCTGGATGCTTGAGGACATCAAGAAGGGTTCGGATGCAGTGATCGCGGTTACGGCCATCCATCGCACGAGTAAAAATCTTGCCAAAGAATTTCAGAAGATGACGGATGACTCTAAAGTTTCAGACCGTGAATTCTCTGAAGCCATGAGATATCATGGTGTGATTGCGAATCTGAAAGTTCTGAAAGTGAATCCAGCAACTCATAAAATGTCTGCGGAATCTTGCCGTACAGCTCGAAAATTTGTTTGGACGGGATCAGTAAATCCTGCCAAAGATGAAAGCCTTCAATTTGACGAGCTTCAAAGATTAACCCTTGAAGCCCTAGAAAGCATTTGCCGATAGAGGATCTTCAGGGTTTTAAATCCCTGATTTATGGCGTTCTACATCATCAAGAACGCTGAGCATTCCGCCCTTCAGCTGCGAACGATACGCCAATTGATCAATTCCATAGTGGAAATTAGATCCTGCTAATCCCGGTGTCTGCCACTCGGGGCCCATGCGGACAGCGTCCACGGGACAAGCCTCTTCACAGAATCCACAGAACACACAGCGAAGCATATCGATCTCATACTTGATCGGATACTTTTCCACCGTGGGATTATCATGCTCGCTCGCCACAATCGTGATACATTCTGCAGGACAGTTTGTCGCGCACAACATACATGCTGTGCATCTCAGAGATCCGTCTTTCTTCACAGTCAGAACGTGATTCCCTTTAAAGCGCGGAGAGTATTCATACTTCTGTTCAGGATAATTGAGGGTGAGCATTTGCTTCTTATTCAACAAATTAGAAACCAAATGCTTGGCCGTGATTCCCAATCCAACAAGAATCCCTGGCAAGTACCACTTTGAGGCTTCAGATGTATTCTTCTGAACAACGCTCATAATGAACCTCTCTTAAACACAAACTCATTCTTTTTACGGTTTTCAAGCATCACTTGATCAGTTCTTCTTTCTGTTTCAATAAATGCGTTCGTTTCAGGCTTCACCATTAAGTTCTGGCCGATCACCAACTGAATTCCTTCAGACAAGCTCAGGGCTTCGCTCACAATGGTCGTGACTTTTTTGAAGGGACGCTCAAGGCCCGCAAAATTAATGAAAGTTCCATCTTTCTCCACGTAGGACTTCATCGGGATAATCCAGCTGCCCACAGACAATGATTCCAGAGCCGCGTTCTTTGCAGATTGCATCCAGATCACTTTTGTCTTCGCCAAGATTCTCACCAGATTGTCGATCTCTTGATAGTGCAGTTGATTTTCAGGTCCTGCCACAATGACTGTCTTAAGCTTGCCTGAAGACACTGCCGCCTGGAAATCACTCCACTGAGTCGAAATTCCATGCTTCGCTAAGACTTTTTTCAAGCCGGCCGTGTTGGGATTTTTATCTCCGCGGATCAACAGACCATCAAAGTCATTTTCCTTCCCTGCATGATTTTGCCAGTGGAACACCTGCTTGGATTTCGTTTCCTGAATGAAGCTTGCAACAGCGGTTTCAAATTCCTCCACAGAATATTGCCCTGTCAGAACCAAAGCGACTGATTCGCCTTGACCCTTGACCAAGGCAGAAGCTTCTTTCGCGCCAGCGCCGGGAATCATTTCTTCCCAACCTGCTTCTGTTTTACGACGAGCTTTCAAATAGCGATTCTCTCGGTTCACGAACTTATAAAGATCGCGACCTTCATCACACATCCAGTAAGAGTTCACTTGCTCATTGTAAGCAGGCTTCACTCGGTAAAAACCCTCGCGATTGAAGTAAGTTTTCATCGAACAACCCGTGCTACAACCGTTACAAATTGTCTCTTGATCTTTGAGATACCAAACCCGCTGACGGAAACGGAAATCTTTCGACGTGAGTGCGCCCACTGGGCAAATATCGACTGTGTTCAGGCTGTACTTGTTATCCAAAGATTTTCCGTCCACAGTTCCAATCTCAGAGCGATCTCCCCGGTTGAAGATTCCGAGCTCACTGGTTTTGGAAACTTCATCCGTGAAACGCACACAGCGCGAGCACAAAATACAACGTTCAGAATCCAAAACAACTGTGGGACCCAAATCCACCACTTTGTGTTTCTTCACTTTCTTCTCAGCCATTTCAGGATCGTATTTCCCGAATTCCATGTACTGATCTTGGAGGCCACATTCTCCGGCTTGGTCGCAGATAGGGCAGTCCAAAGGATGGTTGATCAAATGAAAATCAAGGCCCCACTTGGCGGCATCTTTTACTTTTTCAGAAGTGTTATTGATCTTCATTCCCTCAGTGACAACGGTATTGCAAGCGATCTGCAATCGAGGATTACCTTCGATTTCCACCATGCACAGGCGGCAAACACCGGCAACGCTCAGACCTGGATGCCAACAATAGTGAGCAATTTTTTGCTCATTCTTGAACATTGCTTCGATGATCGTTGTGCCTTCTTTGACTTCGATCTCTTTACCATTAATGGTGCATTTCGGCATATGATGTACCCTTCACTTTAGAACGACCTTCGCGAACATAAAATTCAAATTCATCCCGGAACTTAGAAACAAAACTGATCACAGGCAGAGCTGCCGCATCTGAGAGTGCGCAGATTGTGCGACCTTTCATGTTGTCAGCCACCTTCACCAACAGCTCGATGTCTTGCAAACGACCACGGCCCTCAAGGATCGAATACACGATCTTGTTCAGCCAACCTGTGCCTTCACGACAAGGTGTGCACTGTCCACAAGATTCATGATGATAGAAATGAGTCAGAACTCCCAACATATCCACCATGCACTGAGAATCATCGATCACGATGATCGCACCAGATCCCAGCATGGATCCCATCCCAGCCAAATTTTCGTAGTCGAGCAAGGCTTTCTCAGCTTCTTCGGCAGTCAGCACCGGCGCTGAAGATCCACCAGGGATCACGGCTTTGAGCTTTCGACCGGGCTTCAAACCACCACCCAATTTATAGATCATATCCTTCATGGGATAGGCGAGAGGAACTTCATAATTCCCAGGCTTCACCACATTTCCACTGAGTGAGAAAAGTTTGGTTCCTGCAGATTTTTCAGTTCCAAATTTTCTGTACGCCGCAGCTCCATCTTTGATGATGGGAACAACTGCTGCCAAAGTTTCAACGTTATTTACGATGGTCGGCTTTTTCAGATAGCCTTGAACAGCAGGAAACGGAGGCTTCAACTTCGGCTGACCTTTCAACCCCTCCAAAGAAGAGATCATTCCTGTTTCTTCACCACAAATGTAAGCGCCGGCCCCTTTATAAACATCCAAATCAAAATCAAATCCAGATCCCAAAATATTTTTACCCAAGAGCCCGGCGGCATAAGCTTCTTTCAAAGCCTGCTCTACGACAGCGATGGGGTAATCATATTCCCCACGGATATAGATGTAGCCTTTGTGCGAGCCAATCGCGAAACCAGAGATGATCATGCCTTCGATCAATTGATGAGGAGCTTTTTCCATCATCAAACGATCCTTGTAAGTTCCGGGCTCACCTTCATCCGCATTGCAGAGTAAATAACGAGGCTCATTGTTTTTAGGGAGGAACCCCCACTTCACACCGGTGGCAAATCCTGCGCCACCGCGCCCACGCAGACCTGAAGCTTTCACTTCATCGATAATGGCTTGAGGTTGCATCTTGAGAGCTTTTTTCAGCACTTCGTATCCGCCGTGCTTTTTGTAGCCGTCAAGGTTTCTGAATTCTTCTTTATCGTAGTGTTCGGTCAGAAGTTTTGTTTCCATCATTTGAGCCCTCTCAAAATATTCATGGCCGATTCAGGAGTGAGATTTTCATAGTACTTATCATTCACCTGCATCATCGGAGCTGTCCCGCAAGAGCCCAGGCACTCCACTTTTGAAACAGTGTATCTGCCATCTTCCGTCATTTGGTCATAGCCCACTTTGAGCTCTTTACAGACGTGCTGAGCGAGCTCTCTGCCGCCGTTCAGGGCACAGCTGATATTGGCACAGACTTGCACGTGGAATTTACCCACAGGTTTCTGATTGAACATGGTGTAAAACTTGAAAACTTCATTGATTCGAGACTCTGGAATCTCCATCACTTTTGAAAGATGATGAATCACTTCGTCGTTCACCCAGCCTTTATTTTCTTTCTGGGCAATGTAAAGAGCTGGAATGATCGCAGACTCTTTCGTCTCGTATCTCTTTAGTTCTTTTTGGACCTCTTGCAGTCCCTGCGCACTCAGTTGAAACATACTGTCCTCTTTTTAGCGGTCCAATTCGCCGGCAATGACGTTCATTGAGGCAACGGTGGCAATGGCATCAGCCAATTGCCAGCCTTTCACTACGGTCGGGAAAGATTGATAAATCGCGAAACATGGTGGACGAACTTTTAATCGGTAAGGATTGGCAGAACCATCACTGACCAAATAAAAGCCCAACTCACCATTGGCGGCTTCAGTGGCATCATAAACTTCACCCACCGGAGGTCTTAAGCCTTTGATCACCAGCATGAAGTGGTTCATCAGACCTTCGATATTTCCGTAAACATCTTTCTTCTCAGGAAGAACAATCCCCTTATCGCGAATCGTGTAGTCCCCACCCGGAACATTTCGGCAAACTTGCTCGATGATTCGGCAAGACTGTCTCATTTCTTCGATGCGAACTAAGTAACGATCGTAAATGTCGCCGTTGGTTCCAACAGGGATGTCGAACTCAAGACCCTCATATCCATAGTAAGGTTTTGATTTTCTTAAGTCCAAACCAACACCAGAAGCTCTCAACAAGGGACCTGTGTAGCCCCAAGCAATGGCGTCGGCTGCTTTTACAGGAGCAACACCTTGAGTTCGTTTGATGAAAATTTTGTTGTCGAGCATGAGCTTAGAAATTTCGTCGATCCCAAGTCTCATTTCTTTCACGAACGCCATCACATCGTCAAACCAAGCCTCTGGAGCGTCCTGAGCCATTCCCCCAATGCGGGTCATAGAAACAGTCAATCGCGCGCCACAAAGTTTTTCAAATAATGTGTAAACTTTCTCGCGGTAAGTGAAGAGGTGGAAAAACGAAGTCAGCGCTCCTAAATCCACACCGCCTGTGCCCACTGAAATGATATGATCAATGATTCGAGACAGCTCACACAAAATCACGCGCATCGCTTGCGCTCGTGCGGGGATCTCAACACCCAACAGTCTTTCGACAGTTTTGCAATAGCCCACGTTGTTCATGGGAGCTGAGCAGTAGTTCAAACGATCGGTGTAAGGAATCACTTGGTTGTAAGGATGAGTTTCAGCCATTTTTTCGAAGCAGCGGTGCAAGTAACCAATCTCACAAGCCGCACGAACGACAGTCTCCCCATCTAGTTCTGCCATCACTCGCAGTGTTCCATGCATGGCAGGATGCGAAGGACCTACATTGATCGGCACATAACGATCATTCAAAACATCGCCCCGAGAAGTTCCATCGTGATCAAAGTGAATGGGCAAAGTCTCTGTGCAGTGCTGCTGCCGATCCGCTTCGTAATCTTTGCGCAGAGGGTGACCTACAAATTGGTGGTGAGTCAGAATTTTGCGCAAGTTCGGATGGCCATCAAAGCGAATGCCGAACATATCAAAAGCTTCTCGCTCAAACCAGTCAGCACCTTTCCACAGTGGGAGAGCACTAGGAATGGTTTCACCTTCAGCCAAAGGCACTTTCACACGCAGGCGTGAAGCATCTTTGCTGTTAAAGAGATGATAAACAACATCGAAGGGCTTTTGTCTTTGCGGATAATGAACACCGCAAACATCCATCAGAAAATCAAATCTCCCAGAATCTCTTAAAAACTGCAAAACTTGAAAAATATCAGACTTGGGAACAACAAGAACATCGTCTCCAAAAGCAGAATTGAATTCGTATTGAGACACAGAAAACCGCGGAGCAAGCTCCGACTTAATCTCAGTGAGCTTACTCATAATCAGGGGCCTTCCAGTTATCTCTCCACGGACGTGGAGTTCCTTTTTGAATCATTCTCTGTAAAAGCATCACTCCATCCAGAACTGCTTCTGGCGTTGGAGGACACCCGGGGACGTAAACATCGACTGGGATCACTTTGTCGCAACCTTGGAGAACATGATACGCGCGATAGAATCCACCAGAGCTGGCACAAGCACCCATAGAAATCACAAACTTGGGCTCAAGCATCTGGCGATAAATTCGAACCAGTACAGGAGCCATTTTTTCAGTGATTGTTCCTGCCACTAAAAGAAGATCAGACTGACGAGGAGAAAAGCGAACCACTTCTGCTCCAAAGCGAGCGAGGTCATATTTCGGTCCCATCACTGACATCAGTTCGATCCCGCAACAAGCGGTTCCGTAAGGCATTGGCCAAAGAGCATTTTTTTGCCCCCAAGCAATGATCGCATCCAAGCGAGTCGTCAGTGCAAAAGATCGCGACATATCATCATGTCGTTGCGTGCCTGTTGCTGCGCCAACAAGAGTGCCAGGCCCAGAGTTCTGAATCATGCATGTCTCCTCTATCAATTGATTATCAATTTGTCGCAGATTTAAAGTTCGCTGACAACCATCAAATCGAATCCAAATGCTTCAAACTATTCAAGGATTCTGCATTGTGCTGCGCTTTTTCTTTGCCCTCAAGCAAAGCTTCTTTCTACACTTTAGGCTTGATCCAACTTCAAGGAGGACCCATGATTCTGTCTCGAGGATTAATTGCTTATTTTTTGAGCTTCTCAATTGTGAGCTTAGCCCAGGCACAGTCAGATTACCTTGTTAAACTGCAAGAAGGCTTCGATCAGCAACAGAGCTTTATCTCTCTTCTGCAGGGACAGTCCGGTCAAGTTGAGGCCCTCGCCCCCGGCTGGATCCGAGTTCAAAATTTTAGCCAGACCACTCTTCATAAAATGAGCGTGAATCCGAGTGTTGAGTACATTCAGCCGAACTATCCCTTGGGTCTTCTAAAGAATTACCAGATCCAAGATCCCCTTAGACGCGCTGCCTTTCAGCGCTCTATGAAAAGAAGCTCATGGGCTGAAGTCACAGCGATGCCGGCAGATAACCCCGCATTCCCCATCGCTCCGTCGCAAAAAGTGGGAAATGATCCTTTGCTCATGACCCAGTGGAGTATGACTCACGTGGAAGCCAGCGAAGGCTGGAAAAAAACCAAAGGCTCTTCAGAGATGATTGTGGCTGTTCTCGATACCGGCGTGGATTACACTCACGAAGATCTTTTGCCAAACATGTGGAGAAATTCCGGCGAACAGGGCACTGATGCCACAGGACGAGATAAATCCACAAATGGGATCGACGACGACTACAACGGGTATGTTGATGACCTCATGGGTTGGGACTTTGCAGCTAAAGACAATAAGCCCTTTGACCTCGCCGTGGACCCCAAGCAACTGCTGATCGGCGGTGGAAACCCCGGCCATGGCACTCACTGCTCTGGCAACGTGGCCGCTCGTGGATTTAACTCTTTGGGTATTGCCGGCGTGGCACCCAATGTAAAAATCATGGCGCTGCGATTTATTAGCGAAAAAGGCCAGGGCACAACGGCAGATGCCGTGATGGCCATTCGCTATGCGGTGGATAACGGAGCAAAGATTTTGAGCAACTCCTGGGGTGGCGAAGGATCACGTAACGATGGCTCTGAAGAAAATTTAGCGCTCAAAGAAGTGATTCAATACGCGGAAAGCAAGGGCACTCTTTTCATTGCTGCTGCTGGCAATGGCCGCGCAGGAACGGGCTACGATATGGATCAAGATCCCACGCCCGTGTACCCTGCTTCCTATGACTTTGAAAATATCATCACAGTGGCTGCCATTGATGTGAAAAATGAACTGGGTGTTTTTTCAAATTGGGGACCCACGAGTGTCGACATCGGCGCCCCTGGTGTCGCCGTTCTCTCAACAACCGTCGGTGGGAAATACTCTGACAAGGTCTTGGAC
>JBKCXY010000124.1:0-17811 GCA_046315835.1 Pseudobdellovibrionaceae bacterium
TGCCAATTATGTGAATCCTGAACTCGAAAAGGCATGTCGAGTGGCGGACTTCCTGGAGCAAGGCGAGCTGATGTGCCAAGACGCACTTGAAAGAAACGAATCTTGCGGAGGGCACTTCCGTGAAGAATACCAGACGCCAGATAACGAAGCGAAGCGGGATGATGAAAACTACTGTCACGTCGCTGCTTGGGAGTTTCAAGGCGTAGGTAAGAAATCGCAACTACACAAAGAAGAATTAAAGTTTGAGAACGTGAAACTTTCAACTCGGTCGTATAAATAAATTCGGAGTAATTATGGCAGGGACATCACAGAAAAAACTGAATTTGAAACTGAAAGTCTGGAGACAAAAGAGCAATAAAGACCAGGGCTCATTTGTAGAGATCAATGCAGAAGGTGTCTCAGAAGACGCCTCTTTTTTGGAAATGCTCGATCAAGTCAATGAGTCGCTGATCAAAAAGGGCGATGATCCCATCGCGTTCGATCACGATTGCCGCGAGGGAATTTGTGGATCTTGTGGATTTATGATCAATGGGAATGCTCATGGTCCCCAAAAGGGCACAACCGTCTGTCAACTTCACATGAGAGCTTTCAAAGATGGAGATTCAATTGTGCTTGAACCGTGGAGAGCGACTGCTTTTCCGGTGATCAAAGACCTTATGGTGAATCGATCTGCCTTTGACCGCATCATTTCCGCTGGAGGATTTATTTCTGTAGATACAGGAAATGCACCGGATGCCAATAGCCTTCCCGTACCGAAGCCAGATGCGGATGAGGCTTTTGCAAATGCAACTTGTATCGGATGTGGCGCTTGTGTCGCTTCCTGTAAGAATGCGTCTGCAATGCTTTTCACGTCTGCGAAAGTTTCTCACTTAGCCCTTCTTCCACAGGGACAGGTGGAGAAAAACGAGCGTGTCTTGAGAATGGTTGCTCAGATGGATAGTGAAGGATTTGGCTCCTGCACTTCGACAGGTGCTTGCTCAGCCGCGTGTCCAAAGGAAATTAAGCTGACCTCGATCGCTCGAATGAACAGAGAACTTCTTGCCGCAACGCTGAATAAAAAAGAGGCCGTTGAGGGAGATGGAATCTAAAAAAATCTAACCTATTTTTGTTCAAAAAGGGTCTCAGGGATGAGGCCCTTTTTTCATCACCGATTGAGCATGCACGGGTCTCGAAAGAAGGCCACATGAAAAAAATCGGTGATATCATGAGCGAGCTCGGCTTCAAAGAAGATGCTCCGAGATCTGTCAAAGAAGCCTTCATCAAAAATCTCATCAAAGCGGCTTACGGAGTCGATGTCGAAACACCGACGGAAACCACTCAACGGAGAGTGAAAGAGCTTAGAGAGCCCGAACAACTTGAGTTTGACTTGAGTTCGCCGACCAAGGTCGGGTGAATAATAAGCAAATGCTTTTGTCCTATAAAATAATCAAGTGTGACAAACCGTCAGGGTAGCTGCTGCAATAATCATCGGAGAGGGCTCCATGAAAAAGCTGCAGCTAGCAGTTCTTATTCTTCTATTATCTCTTGGGTTTCTTGTGTCGGCCAAAGTTGTGCCTATTCAAGAAGTTTTTATGCCCCCTGGAAACTTCCCCAAGGATAAATTCTGGAAGGTTGCTGCCATTCACTGGACACCTTACGACTCTCCGGCGAATGCAAATTCTTACGAGGCAATGGCACATAAGCAGAAGAACTGGAGAGCTTTAGAATCAAGAATCACACAAGCGGCACGAAACGGAGCCCAATTCATTGCTAGCCCTGAAATGGCGACAGTCGGATACCCTGCAGCAGGTGATTATGAAGATCGAAACGAAATAGCACCTTTTACTGAGCCAATTCCCGGCCCCACAACGCAGTACTTTGCAAAAGTTGCTTACAAACTGAGTGTCTATCTCATGATTCCTGTCGCGGAGGCTGAATCTGCCACAGGGAGATATTTTAATTCGATGGTGGTTATCTCTCCACAGGGTCAGATCTTAACGAAGTACAGAAAGCAAAATCTCTTTGGAAATGAACCCGCTTATTTTTCAGCTGGAAATCAGGCGGCGACTTTCGCTTCACCTGTCGGAGCTATCGGGGTGATGATTTGTGCTGATACGTATGACTCAAGAGTTGTTTCCCAGTATCGAAATCTGGGAGTCAAAATTATCTCAATGGGAGCGGCGTGGACGGTGGCAAATTCTGGCATGAATGCTTTTCGAAGATCCGCACGCTCAGTGGGATCTTATATGATTGCAAGCAATCAAAGTTTCGCTCCTGATGCAGGGATTATTTCTCCTGATGGGTCAATCCAATCCCATATTCGACAAACAAGAGATGGAATTGCTTACGGATTTATTCCTCTGGTCTCGAAGTATCGAAGTCCATAGGGACCAAAGAAGTTATCGATCTAATCATCGGAATGACAACGGAGGCGGGCATCCATGAGGTTGGCTCTTGCTCGCCCCATGAGGTTCTAATGAGGTATTCGCAGCTACTGTTTTCAAGATTATCTCTGAGATGATTCTGAAGTTCTGTGAAGTCAGTCAGATTACCAAAGTCTTTATGGTGCGTTTTCAAATCAGGAGGATCTTGATGTTTTCCTTCGCAGGACTTGGCCCCTAAAGTCTGAAGAAAGACCTCTGGCGCAGCGGCCTTGAAAACATCCTTAAAGTCGAAAAAATCAACATTGGGAAACAGCGTAAGCAGTTTTAATTCCAGCATGGGAGTACTTGTCTTTTTGAAAACTCAAAGCCTCCGAGGGTAAATCTTTTTCAAGGCAGTACCCATTTCTCAGGGCAATCGTTGCAGATTCATGTGGGTATCCAAATTCTCTCAGGCCTGATTTCTCACCTGAGGAAATTAGGATTCGAGGTTCACTGAGGATGAACACATCTTTTTTGTTGCTCCGCCATTGCAGGTCGGAGATTTTCATAGTCGGCCAGTTTCTTGAGGTCTTCAAGACTCTTTTGATCTAAAATTCCGTTTTTGATCTCAAGCTGATCGACGACTCTGAGTGTAATCAGACATGTCGCCCGCATCAGTCATCTCGCCTAATTCTTTTACTTTTTCTTCTTAGAGTTTAGCTTTCTGTTCAGCCGTCACAGCAGATAGAAAAACGAGGTGCAAAAAAAGTAATCGTAAAAGCATTCTCTTTTATCGCCATTTTGCGGCCAATTTTAAGTCTAGTCGAGCCGGCAATTCCTGCATGGACTCGCCAAACCACGAGCCTAGTTTTTAAGCACTGGCCTTTTTAATTTTTAGCGCGCCCGAGAAAGGTTGGTACCATTTTGGTACCAAGAAAAGGCAAGGAGGCCAATTCATGATTCATGGACGAATCACCACAAAACTATTAGCAGCTGGTATGACATTACTGTCTCTCTCAGCTTGGGCATCACAACCTGAAGCTGTTCCCGGCGAGTACGTTGTAAAACTCAAACCAACTTTAAGCACCATGAGCCTACGCTCTTTGCAGAATCAATTGGGTGCTCAAATTAAATCCACGATTTCCTCAGGCAATCTGATTGTCGTGAAGAAGCCCCTGGTTTTGACGGCACAATCGGCCATTAAAACTTTGAGCCAGAATGACCTGGTTGAGTATGCAGAACCAAACTATATTTACCGAATTAATAAAACTCCGAATGATCCCTCTCTTGGTCGACTGTGGGGATTAAAGAATTCTGGACAAAGTGATGGCCGCGCCAATGGTGTTGCTGGAGTGGATGTTGATGCTGAAAAAGCTTGGGATCTGACGACTGGTAATAGAGATATTATTGTCGCTGTTATTGACACGGGTGTTGACTACAATCACCCAGACCTTAAAGACAACATGTGGAAGAACGAGGCTGAAGCTAAAGGTAAAGCTGGCGTTGATGATGATGGCAACGGTTATGTCGACGATGTTTATGGACATAATTTTACAGAAGCCAAACCTGCGGCAGATCCAATGGATGATCACGGACATGGTTCTCATTGCTCTGGTACTATCGGAGCTAAAGGGAATGATGGAAAAGGGATCGTGGGTGTTGCCTGGGATGTACGTATCATGGCTGTCAAGTTTCTAGCTGCGAGCGGTGGCGGAACTCTTGAGGGCGCCATTAAATCGATCGACTATGCAGTACAAAATGGCGCAGACATTCTTTCGAATTCATGGGGCGGCGGCGGAGAGTCGCGAGCACTTAAGGAAGCCATTGAGAGATCTCATGCAGCAGGAACTCTTTTTGTAGCTGCTGCGGGAAATGATGGAACTAGCAATGATGCAGATCCGCACTTCCCTTCCAACTATAATGTTCCCAACGTGCTTTCTGTAGCTGCTATTGATAACAAGGGCTTGCTTGCCTCATTTTCAAACTTTGGAAAACGAACTGTTCATGTCGCAGCTCCGGGAGTGAATATTTATTCATCTCTTCAGGGTGGAAAATACGACTCTTGGTCTGGAACTTCGATGGCAACACCCCATGTTTCGGGGGTTGCAGCACTTCTAGCCTCCTATGATAACTCTCTGACAGCAGTTCAAATCAAAGAACGCATCATGAAAACAGCAAAGCCATTAGCTGGAGTTCGTGGAAAAGTGACCTCGGGCGGGATCGCCAATGCATACCTTGCACTGACGAATCAGCAATCTCCTCCTGATGCTAGTGATCCAAGCAATTGGGCTCACCAGACCCTGGCCGTTTCAAGCGCACACCCTTATCTCAAGAACACAAATGAAACTTTTGAAGTGAGCGTTGCGGGAGCCAAAGAGATGGCTTTGTACTTTGAGAAGTTCGACACAGAAAGAGGCTATGACAAAGTCAGCTTCTTTGATCGCGCAGGCAAAAAGCTGGCAGAGATGTCAGGATCAGCAGATGAGTCTTATTCAGTCACCATCACCGGTGACTATGTAAAGCTTGTTTTTACTGCCGACGATTCTGTAGAAAAATACGGTTTTGATCTCACGAAAGTCGCTTACCGATAAGCGATCATCAGAATTGGCTATGAACGAAGGGGAGCATCAGCTCCCCATTTATTTTGTCGACTGAATGAATTCTTTTATTTTTAAATTGGTATAGTCTGGAAAATCCAATTGGGTGCAATGACTTCCGTAGGGCACAACAACAAATTGACTGCCTTTGATTCTCTCGTGCAACTCCACTTGGAACTTTTGAGGTGTCACATTGTCTTTGTCGCCACTCAGTATGAGCGCGGGACATGAGATTTTCTCTGCCACTAAATCACCCTGAAAGCTCATCATGTCCTCAAAGTACGGAATCAAAACAGCCAGAGACAAATGCGAAACACCTCTTGCATAGATTTCGATGTCTTTGAATTCTGTCCTTGAGAGATTAAATCCGCCAACGAGCCCGGCCCCAATTTGTGAAAGGGGATTGTCCGTGGAAACACGCCAGAGCTCAGTCAGTATTTCGGGAAATTTGGCATACATGTTTTTTACGCCATGAAAAAAAGGCTCAACGACATCCAAACCAAACATGCCCTTGAGGGGGTTTTTGGCAAATCCATTCACGAAAGTGATCGATTTGAAGATGGACGGGGCTTGGTCATAAGCACTCAGAAGAACCTGTGCGCCAAAGGAGTGTCCCACAAAGTGAGCCTGAGTAAGGCCAAGCTCTCGCAATAGGACGGGAATATCTCGAGCTATGGAATGAAGATTGAGGCGGGACTGATCTTCAGGAATTCCCGATCGATGATGTCCCCGAAGATCAAAGGTGATGACCTGATAGTTCTTTGAAAAAAAACTGACCTGATGGTGCCAGTGATTCATGAGGCAGGCAATTCCGTACACAAAGACAATGGGGTCACCTTGACCGCGTGACTCATAATAAATCTCAGTTCCATCAAAGCTCTTAAATTTTCCAGTGAATGCGTTAATCATTTTTAATTATCACCAAAGCTGTAAAGCTTCCCAGCTTAATCTCGTCGCCATCTTTCAGCTCAACTTCACCCGCCTCAACTCCGTTCAGGAGAACACCGTCTTGTAATGGCTGAAGCGTCGGATTTCCGCTGACAGGGACTATTCGGAAAGACTTTGCTTCAGCAAGAGGCTCTATCAATTCGAAATCCAAGCTATCCCGCCCAAAATGACGGGGCCCATAACCAAGAGCTAATTTTTTCGGAGCCTGGGGTCCCGAAGCAAACTCCAGAAAGACTCGCTTGCGAAAGGGTTGGAGCGTACCATCAGAAGGGGCATTCGCTTTCTTCATTCTTGGAAGAGACTCAAAAAGTGAATCCTTCCAAGTTTGGACGCGGGGGCGCGTCTCTTCTTCGTCCTCAGGTTCAGTTTCGAGAACAACCCTCAAAAGGGTTTTTCCAACCTGAAAAATTACGCCCTGCGAAATAGGCATTCGATCAACCCTCTCTCCATCGACTTTGATTCCGTTAGAGGATCCCCTATCTACAAGGAAATACTGGCCATTTTGATCAATTTCCACCTGGGCATGCAGGGCTGAAATCTTAGGATCAGGCAGTAAAATTTCCCCAGTGGAGCGCCCCAGCCGGTAACCTGCCTTGATTTTAAAGCGCCCCAGTGGAACTGGCCCGCTGATTATTTCGAGATAATATGACATCTCATAAGTGTATCTGGGATTTCTAAAGGAGTGAACTTCCACCCTTGAGAATGGACCAAAGCCATGGTAAGTCTGCGAAACTCTTTAACAAGATTAACAATAGGCCTTGCTAGCGCCCTTGGCGTCAGCTGTAAAACCGAAAGGACCAAACATGTCGACAACGACGAAAAATAATTACGAGGTAGTGATCATCATGCATCCAGACGCCTCGCTTGAAGATCAAAAAGAGCTCTTCAAGAAAAACAAAAGCATCATCAAAGATTTCAAAGGTGAAATGCACTCTTTGGAAACTTGGGGCAAAAGAAACTTGGCAAATCCAATTGCTAAGAGCAAAAGAGCTCATTTTTTCCACGCTCTTTTTCAGTCTGAAGCTCCAGCGATTGCAGAGCTTGAGCGAACAATGCGTATCAACGACAAAGTTCTTCGCTTTGCACACACACGTTTAGATAACCGTGTTTCATTAGCAAAGCACATGGAGTCGTTTAAGCGTGGTCTTCAAGAGACTGCGAACCGCGAGAAAGAGCGTGAAGCTAAAGCGCAAGCTCGTCGCGCAGCTTTCGCTGAAAAACAGCAACAAGGTTAATTGAGGAAGCATGCAGCAGAAGCCCACTCTTCAGCGCTTCTTAGCTGTGTCGATACTCGGGGCCCTCCTCACAATTCTTTTTGTTTTTGTGGGTGCTCCGATTCTAAGGGTTGTTCGAAATGTTTATGGTCGAACAATGTACTGGGGAGCCGGAGTCGTGTTTGCAGGAGCGGTTTTCGGAATATCAACGTCAGTTTCCTTTTTGCTGGCGGCGATTTGGGTCACTGTAGGTATCTACGGTGAATTTGAAGAAAAAGGACGAGCAAGCTTTGGCAGCGCACTTTTGTCGGTGGGCTTCGGAAGCATGCTTCTATTGGGTACAAGTTATGCCAAGGAATTCAGCGATTCTTTGAAAACTTTCGCTCAGCAGATGGGGAATAACATGTGGCCAGCGCAAACAAGCCTGGATCTCATTCAAGGGCTAATGCCCTCGATTTTGATTCTGGTGGTTGTTCTGAGTTTGGCGTTTGCACTCATGTTAGATCGAAAAGTGGGGGCATTATTAGGTTTGCGCTTCGAAAGAATAGCAAGCTCAATGAAACTCTATGACTTTCGACTTTCTGACTTGATGATTTGGGTCACCATGATCAGCTTCCTTTTGAGTTTTATTCAGCTCAAGGAAGTCGAAGCTTTCAGAGTTATTTCTCTGAATGTCTTCATAATCATGATGGGGCTTTATTTTCTTCAAGGCTTAGCAGTAACAGAAGTGGCACTGCTCGTTTGGAAAGTTGGTCCGATCTTTAAGTTCCTGTTTTATTTTTTGGTAGTGGGCCAACTTTTCTTTTTGTTAAGTTTTGTTGGCATCATTGATTACTGGATGGATCTTCGAGAGCGAATACGCCGCTTTAAATCGCAGTCGAAGTCCACTTAAGAACGGAGTATGTATGAAGGTTATTTTAGTAAAAGACGTCAAAGATGTAGGTAAAGTTGGCGATCTCGTGAATGTAGCAGAGGGTTTCGCCAGAAACTTTTTATTCCCTCGTAAGCTGGCTTCAGAGGCCACTGAAAAGAGAGTTAAAGAGTGGGAACACTTGAAGCGTGTTGCTGATGCTAAGAGAAAGAAAGCTGTTGAAGAAAGAAAAGCTTTGCTGACAAAAATCAGCGGCACGTCTTTGAAGTTCAAAGCTGCTGCGGGTGAGACTGACAAATTGTTTGGAACAGTCACAACAACTGAAATTTCTAAAGAGCTGACAAAAGCTGGATTTTCAGTGGATCGCAGAGATATTCATCTTGAGGAGCCCATTAAGGTTTTGGGAAATCACAAGGCATGGATCCGATTTGGTGAGGGCTTAGAAGCTCAAATCCAAGTTGTGGTTGAAAGAGCATAGGTTTTATAAAATATAAACCCCGGCTAGCAATTTCGAAGGGGTTTTCGCAAAGGGGAATTCGATGAGAATTCCCCTTTTTCTTTTAGGCTGACTGATCTTGGCCTGAGTTAAGAATGATGTCTTGAAGAAGATCCGCTGCCATCATCCGAAGATCTTCAATAGTGAGGCTATCAACCGTCTTACCAGATCTTTGAATCATCTCGTGAATCCGACGACGAGCATAATCCTCAGGTAAGCCTGAATGTTGAACAAGCATTTCAATCAAATCTTGGCCCATAACTATCCTCCATGACAGTTACTTCAAGGACTAAGCCATTCCAGCAAAGGGTTAAAACAATCTCAACTGCTAGGGCGTTTTCTACTGGAAAATGGGCCTTGGTCCTGAGTAACATGAGCTATGAGCCAAGAAGCCGTAGTTATCACTGGAGCCGCAGGATTTATTGGATCACACCTTGTGAGACGCTTTTTAGCTGCTGGTTACAATGTGATTGGTCTCGACAATTTCTCAAGCTCGGACAAGGCCACGGCAGCAGAACTTAGTCTCAATAAAAAGTTCATTTTTTTTAAAAAAGACTGCTGTGAGGATTGGTCGTCGATTCAAGACTGTGTTGCTAGGAATCAGTTCACGATCAAACAGATTTTCCATTTCGCTTCAATCGCGACCCCGGTCAAATTTGAAGAAAGCTTTCAGGAGATTTTTAATGCGAACACTTTAGGTCTTCGAAGATCGTTAGAGTTTGCTCGAGATCAAGACGCCCGAGTTTTTTTTGCTTCGAGCAGTGAAGTCTACGGTCGGGCACTGAGGGAAAGTTTGCAAGAGGAAGATCTGGGACTTGTGAATACAGTGGGACCTCGAGCGATTTATGATGAGTCAAAACGCGCGGGTGAAGCTTTGTTGTATTCATGGAACCAACGCTATGGCACTTCCCACAGTATTTTTAGAATCTTCAACACCTATGGTCCTGGAATGCATCCTCAGGATGGAAGAGCGATTGTCGATTTTCTATCGAAGATTCAGGCGGGTCAGCCGATCAATCTTTTTGGAGATGGAAAACAAACGCGAAGCTTTTGTTATATTTCTGACCTGATCGATCAGATCTCAGATCTGAGTAAAAAATCTTTTCTTGTTTTGAATGTCGGATCAGATCATGAGGTCACGCTGTTAGAGCTCATTGAAAGTATCAAGAAACTCACCGGAGCTCATCTTAAGATCAATAGTCATCCGGCTCGGCCAGAAGATCCTCAAAAGCGAAAGCCAGATCTTGAGCGCATGAGGGGCCTCATGGGGCCTCAAAAGCTAAAGAGTCTTCAGGAGGGCTTGGGCCTTTACTGGAGTTACCTCAATCAAAAAGGAGAAACGAAATGATTGTTCCTGTTTCAGTTGTTAACAAGACACTTGAAAAAGCGCTTTCAAACGGTGCGGACTTTGCCGAAATTTTTATTGAAGACTCTTATTCAGGAAAGTTGTCTGTCCTCAGTTCAAAGCCCAAAGTTGTGACTGTGGCTCGGCTTCATGGCGCTGGCATTCGTGTGCATTACGGCACGGAGGAGATCTATGTCACAACCTCAGACCTTTCAGAGAAAGGTCTCTTAGATGCCGCAGGAAGAGCCGCCTCTGCTATTTCTAGAGCTGAGGCAAAGCTTAAAACTGTCAACCTTTTTGAGGAACCTGTTCAAACCTATGACGCTTTTCAAGCTTATGGAAAGATGCCCTGGGAGATTGATCAAGCAGAGAAGCTCCGTTACCTGATGAGCCTGGACAAACAAGCAAGATCGAAGAATTCTTTAGTGGCACAAGTAGAGCCTATGATTCTTGAAAAAGTTCAAAGAATTCAAATTGCAAACTCACAGGGTGTTCATAAAACAGATCAACGAACAAACTATCGAATTTTCCTTGATGTTCAGGTGGAAGACGCAGGAAAGACGGAAACTTTCATGGTCAATCGATTCTCAACAAAGAACTCTCAGTTTTATCAAGAACTCAGCCCTGACAACCTCGTTGATGAAGCCCTGAGCGGGGTTAATACCCTTCTCAGTGCGGACTATTCACCTGCGGGTGAAATGCCTGTGATTATTGATAATGGCTTTGGCGGAGTGATTTTTCATGAGGCCTGTGGGCATGGACTTGAAACCACCTCTGTTGCACCGAAGGCTTCTGTTTTTACAGGAAAGCTCGGGGAAAGAGTGGGAGAAGCCTGCCTCACAGCGATTGATGATGGAACTGTGGATGGCGGATGGGGAAGCTTGAGCATTGATGATGAAGGAAATTCAGCGCAGAAGACAGTGCTGATCGAAAATGGAATTCTTAAATCCTATATGGTTGATCAGTTGGGAGCTAAAAAAACCGGGTATAGCATTACCGGAAGCGGACGCCGGCAGAGCTACAAATTTGCTCCGACATCCAGAATGAGAAATACATTTATTGCGCCAGGAACTGAAAAGCTGGAGAACATGATTTCAGACTTAGATTATGGAATTTACGCAAAGACAATGGGTGGCGGCTCTGTAAGCCCAGGAACCGGAGAGTTCAATTTTTCTGTCAAGGAAGCCTACCTGGTTCAAAATGGAAAGATTGTAAAGCCAGTGAAGGGGGCTACGTTGATCGGAAAAGGTATCGAAACCCTTGGCCGCATCACGAAGGTGGCAGATAATTTAAAGCTTTCGGCAGGAACCTGTGGGTCAGTCAGTGGAATGATCCCCGCAGCCGTCGGGCAGCCAGCAGTTTTGGTTTCAAAAATTTTGGTCGGAGGGAGAGCTTAATGAATTCTATGGACCAAGTGTTTGACAACATGAGAAAAATGGCACGACGCCATGATGCTGAGGTTGAACTCAGCGTCCAAAAGAAAGAGGCCCTGTCTCTTTCATTCCAACAGCAAAAATTGAAAAAGTACGGATCAGATCGCACTCAAGTTGCCACTGTCAGAGTTCTCTCCGAGGGATCGCTGGGGCAGTCAACGACAGAGGACCTGAGCGAGTCAGCACTACAGCAGTGCTTTGAAGATGCCCTTTCGGCAGCCAAATTGTTAGGTCAAAAAGATACTCACAACACTTTACCCGTGGGTCTTCAAACTCCACCAAAAATTGAACAACTTTATGCCGGCGACTTTAATGACATAGCTGTGGCAGAGAAGCTCAAGCTTGCCGAGGACTTGGAAGCTTTAGCATTAGGATACGATAAAAAAATTAGCAATGTCCCCTATTCCGGATATTCAGAGTTTGTTTCTGAGTACACTCTTTTTTCAGCTTCGGGCGATAAAGTAAGCTATTCAAGTAGTGGTGCTTCGGCTTACACGATGGCACTTGCGAGAGAGGGTGAGCTTTCCAAGGATGGATATAAATTTATTTTCAAAAGAGATCCCCGACAGATTAATGTAAAAAATCTTGTCTCCGAATCCTGTGAGCTTGCGATAAAAATGCTGGCGGCAACCCCTTTAGAGACGGGTATGTATCCAGTGTTGATCGTGAATGAAGCTGCCGCAGACCTAGTTTCGATCTTAGTCAGCCATTTGTCTGCGAAAGCTGTTGATGAAAAAACGTCTCTTCTGAAAGACAAAATTGGACAAAAAATTGCCCCTGAATTTTTTGAGGTCATTGATGATCCGTTGCGATCGGACATGATGGGATGTAGACCCTTTGATGCTGAAGGTACAATTTCTCAAAGTACGGTTCTTATTTCACAGGGTAAGCCCCAGTGCTTGCTGACGAACAGGTACTATTCAAACAAGCTGGGAATTCCCAACACAGGTCATGCGGTTTTATCATCTGGTGAAATTTCTGTGGCCCCAACTAACCTCGTCGTGAAGCCACAGAAACACACAAGGGAAGCTCTTTTAGCAAGATACCCCAAGGTCCTTTTTCTGACTGAAGTCGGGGCCATTGGATCAGGCTTGAATCAACGAACTGGTGATTTCTCTTTGCCGGCCTCTGGATTTCTTTACACCCATGGAGAGAACCCTAAGGCTGTCGATCAATTTGTGATCAGTGGCAATCTGTTGGATATTTTTAATCACCTTGAAGGTGTTTCGAATAAACTCAATGAGGATGGCAGTAGCGTACAGTGTCCGGACCTTCTGTTCTCAGAAATGAGCATTGCGGGAAAGAACTAGCTAAGAATCTTTTAAAAAGAAATTCGGATATCGGTGGGCGTTTTTATGAATCCATTCAGGTAGACGTTCAATACCCACCTTTTTGAACTTGAATTGACGACCAAAAACATCCTCACCTGATCTGACTTTTTGCTCGATCCATTCGACGTTCAGCATTTCTTCTTTAATGTACTCGGTGTGAGAATAAGCTTTCATCTTTTTCAAAATGGCATCACTTCCTCCAAGAAACGAAAAATGCCATCCACCTTCATTGACCGGAACTATTGACTTACTACTTCGAAGCGTGCGCATGGTCTCCGGATTCTTCTTGAGATTTTTCAATTGAAACATCACAGATCCGTGCCAAGGCATATAGTCACCGTAATGGGGGTTTGGCTCGGGAAACTCAGTCACCAGAAGATTTAAATAGTAATAATATAGCTCTTGATAGAAGCAGTAGATCCCAGGCTTTTGGGTGGCTCCCTTGATTTTTTCTGGATGAGGAATTTCGTCGACATCTGAAATAATAATCCAATCCTCGCCAGTCGCCTTTGAGAATCCCTTAGCTAGAAAGTTCCTTTGGTATCTTTCTCTGTCCCAGTTTCTTGTAGGCCGCAGCTTTCTCCAATTGAACTTAGGAAAGTCAGTTGCAATGATATGTTCGACCTTTGGAAGATATGATTGAAACCGAGATTTGTTCTCTTGAAAGTACAAGGGTTTTGGATTTCCCGAGAAGTCTCTGTCTCCTTCAACGATTACAAAACGATCAACGACTGAGTTCAGCATGCTAAGTCGTATTTCAAGAAGATCCAGCTCATTAAAAAAGACGAAACAATCATAGATCATGCAAATCAAACACTAGCGTGTTTTTATTGAAAGATAAATTCAAAACTTGGTGTAAAGTTTTATGAACGCTACTATGCTTGGATGTTCCCAGCTCGAGCAATCAGAACGGTCTTGAAAATTATTAAATAAAACGTCGGTAAACATCCAGATGAGAATTGACGGACTTTTCCCATGAAAAATTTTGTGCCCACACCAAAGATTTTTGGGACAGAGACTCTCTGAGAGAAGAATTTCTACTGAGTTCGGTCAATGCAGCGGCCAGAGATTCCGTAGACTCTGGATGAATGAGTAAGCACTGGCCCCCAGAAACCTCAGCCATGGCGCCTCGGTTGCTCGTGATCACGGGAGCTCCCAAGCTCATAGCTTCAATAATCGGAAGCCCAAATCCCTCATAGAGACTCGGATAAACAAAGCCCACACAAGACTTAATCAGACCAACGACTTCTTGGTCAGAGAGAAAATTTTTTCTTTCAATTCGGTGAAGCCATTTTGAAGACTGAATAGCATCATCAATTTTAGCACTGCCAAAACCTGAGGATCCCACGAGAACCAAATCCACATCTTTGTTTGTTTCACAAAAAGCTTCAAAGGCATGAATGAGCCTCAACGTATTTTTTCTCTCCTCAAGTGTCCCGAGATAAAGAAAGTAAGGCCGACTCCGCTTTTGGGTGATCGGCGGGCTGACCAGTCGATGGAACCCATGGGGGATCACAAAAACTGGCCTTTTGAAGTTTGGAAAATGATCTTCAATTTCTTTTTTGACAAAGTGAGAAGGGACAATCACTGCTGAGAGATCCGATTGAAATAAAGATTCCAAACTCTTTCTTCCGCGCTCAGAAAAACCTTGAGAAGAAAATCCTGGATACAGTGTTTGAAGGTCATGAACAGTGACGATGGTTCCCTGAGGCTTTAAAAAAGGCACGTAAACATCTGGACAATGCAAAAGTCCCCGGAGTCCTAAACCCTCGGCATGGGGACTGAGCTGGATCGGGAGGCCTTGGAGATTGGCTTTGAGCTGTTTCAAGTTCCTCAATCTTTGGATTTTATAGGCGCCCTTAACGTGGACCTGGTGATCTGTAAGGCCTCGCATTAGCTCAAGAATGTATCGCCCCACGCCAGTGAGCTTTGTTCCCATGAGAGAACTCAGCTCTAGGGTGACTGATTTGTGAGGCGACATTAGACGCTGGCCCCGGGCGCAAAATTTTTCGGTTTACCCGGATTGGTATTGATCGGAGTTGGCTGTGGTGGCGGTAAAGGATGCTGATGAATTCTATCCGCATCTCGAAAGCGATTGAACTCAGCTTCAAACTTCAAGTTCACAGTCCCCGTGGGACCATTTCTCTGCTTACCGATAATGACCTCAGCCCGTCCTGCTTTTTCTGCATCGTCTTTGTCGTAATAGTCATCGCGATAAAGCATCATGATCACGTCGGCATCTTGTTCGATTGAACCTGATTCACGCAAGTCAGAGAGCATGGGTCTCTTTTCAGTTCGACCCTCAACACCCCGGTTGAGCTGCGCAAGAGCGATGACTGGAACATTCAATTCTTTCGCGATCGTTTTCAAAGTTTTAGAAATTTCTGAAACCTCACGTTCACGACTTTCTACACGCTGTTTAAGACTCATTAGCTGAAGATAGTCGATGACAATAAGATCTAGGCCTTCTTTGGCCTTTAGGCGTCGGCAGCGAGCTCTGACTTCATGAGGACTAATTCCTGAGGTCTCATCAATAAAGAGCTTTGATTCACCGATTTCGCCGGCGACGGTGATGAGCTTTGTCCAGGCAGAGTCTGGAACTTTACCGGTTCTCACATCTTTCATGTTAATACGAGCCTCGCTCGAAAGAATACGCATCATGACTGACTCTTGAGACATCTCGCAGGAAAAGTAAGCCACAGTCTTTTTATGTCGAAGAGCCGCGTTCTGAGCAATGTTCAAGGACAAGGCTGTTTTACCCATTGAAGGACGAGCCGCGAGAATAATCAACTCACCACCATGAAGGCCCGAAGTCATCCGATCTAAGTCATTGAACCCCGTTGGGACGCCAGTCACGTCAGCACGGTTTCGAGATAAAGACTCAATCTTTTTCATGCTGTTGGCGACAATTCCCATTGGAGAGGTCAGTCCACCGGTGTCTCGATCTTCGGAGAGTTTTAAAAATTTTGATTCAGCTTCGGCAATGAAAGAGTCAACGTCCGCAAAGTCATTTTCAAAAGCTTTTTCAATCAAATCTGAGGAGGCCTGAATGGCTTTTCGGAGAACAGCTTTTTCTCTGACGATACTTGCATAAGCCTTGATATTGACTGCAGTCACAACAGTGTTCACCAAGCTGGCGATTTGTTCCATGCCGCCCACGACGTCGAGTTGACCTGTCGCCTTAAGGGCTTCAGTCACGGTCACAAGATCAACGACATTGCTCTTGCGATGGAGATCGTGAATTGTTTGGAAGAGGACCTGATGAGCTGGTCGATAGAAGTCATTTGCAGACAATGAGTCCGAAATGAGATCCCAGCTTTCAGAATTAAGCATTAGATTGCCCAGAATAGCAGCTTCTGCGTCCAGACTCTGTGGCGGCACTCGTGCTGGCATGGCCCTCCCCCAAGGCTTACAAGCAGATTAAAAAATTTTGCGGGCCCTAAAGCAAGATGAAAAACTAAGACGTGGCCCGCTGATGAACTTGAAATCTAGGAATTCAGCTTTTTGACCCGAATCTTGTAGTTGTCAATTTTCTTCTTCAATGTATTTCGATTGATGCCAAGCATTTGAGCGGTCTTCACTTGGTTGCCGTTATAGTTACGCAAAGCGATTTCAATAAGAGGTCTTTCAACCTGTTCTAACACGATATTGTACAATCCATTGAGCTCAACTTGAGCCTCTTTTTGCTGAGTAAAGAGAACCTCAAGTTTGCTCTTCACGAGCTTCTCAAGGCTGACTGCTTGAAGGTTTGCGACAAAAAGATTTTCCGAGCTATTCAGATTCGGCGTCATTTAACTCCCACTCCACAATGCTAAAATTTGTTAGGTAAATCTCGAACACGCTGATCAAACGCCGCGTGTGTCGGGAGACCAGATATATTTATGCAGCTGCAATTGCAAGCGTGCTTTTGACTTTTTCTCTAAAATTTTTTCTGCGAGCCACTGCGGCTTAATTTCTTCAAATGACGGACTGTACAAAACAGTGAAATTTTCAAAAATTTCATATTGACGACAGAAATTTTCTGACCATTCAAAATCTCTGTCAGAGCAAATAACGAACTTCCATTCTGTCGAGGGAGAAACCACTTTTAAATTGGCTAAATCAAAACTATCTGCAGCCCCTGAATCTGGCGTTTTCACATCCAGAATAATCTTTACTCGCGGATCGACTCCAGCACAGCTCTTTGAGCCGCTTGTTTCCAAAGAGACGATAAAGCCTTGATCACACAGTCTTTTCATCAAGGGCAGGACTTCCTTTTGAAGCAAGGGCTCTCCACCCGTCAGGCAAACATATTGAGCTCCAAAGGACTGAATTTTTTGAATGATTTCGTCTTCGGTAAGGTGTTGACCTTCATAGTAAGAATATTTGGTATCGCAGTAGGTACATCGGAGATTACAGGCCGTTGTCCTGACAAAAACGGTGGATTGTCCTACGTAGGAGGTTTCCCCCTGAATACTATGAAAAATCTCATTAATTTTAAGCATTTCCGCGGGATTTAAGCCACTCCCTTCGACCAAAGTCAAGATCCCAGCCGACTGGCCTATCCAGGCCTGGAGAAGCACAGTAAATTTTCTAGATGAGTCGATTCTTTCAGAAGTTCAAGCAGGATGTGTTCGGAATTCTCTTTCTTTCTTTGGGTGTTTTTGTCGGGTTATCCCTGATTTCATTTAATCCCATTGACCCCTCTCTCAACTCGATTGGGAGTGGTATGACCGTGACCAATTACTGCGGTTACGTGGGGAGCTTTCTTTCTGACCTTCTGTTTCAGCTTTTTGGCCTTTCTTCTTGGCTCATTGTCGTGGGGCTCTTTCGTTTAGGCGTATCGGCTTTCCAGGGTGAAGCGATTTCAGTGAAAAATATCCGGCTGGTTTGGGCGTCGCTGCTTGTTTTGACTTTTTCAGCCCTGGTTTCCGTTTATTTCCCGCTCACGAAGATCCATAGCGAACAGATCTATCTCGGAGGCCTTCTGGGATTAGGGCTTTCCCAGGTTCTCCTAAAAGCTTTCAACCCAGTAGGTGTTCAGGTTCTTTTGTGGACAAGTATGTGTATATTGCTCGTGTTCTTTTCTGAGCGGACCGTCAAAGAATTGCTGCGCGCACCTCTTCAGCTTTGGAAGAAGTTTGAGGGCCTGAGCCTTGGTCTTAAGTTTCAGAACTTTTTTAGAACTGAGAATCAACTTAAGCCTGCAGCAGCTGTGGCCACTCCGGTCCCAGTGAAGTTTCCTCAGCCCACTC
>JBKCXY010000125.1:0-21810 GCA_046315835.1 Pseudobdellovibrionaceae bacterium
GATCTTTGTCAGAATGATGAAGATTTGGTAAGGCACTGGAATGACAGCGAAGAAACCCAGTCTCAAATTAGAGACCGATGTACAGTACCTCAAAGGTGTGGGGCCCAAGCTCGGGGAGCTTTTTGCGAAGAAAGGGATCCACACTGTCTTTGACCTCTTAAAGCTTTATCCTCGCGCCTATGAAGACCGCAGAGCGGCTCGAAATATTGCCAGCCTCAATGCCGAGGAAGTGGTCAGTCTCAAAGCTCAAGTCTTGAAAGTGACTCCCATCAGTATGGGGCGTTCGCATCGAAAAATTTACGATGTCACTCTTCGCGATGCGAGCGGTGTGATTCACGCCAAGTATTTCCGAGTGCCTTACCGCGGTTACTTTGAGCGTTTTCAGCCTTTTCACGAATACCGCGTAATTGGGAAAGTGATCAACTATCGGGGGCGCCTCGAGTTTCATCACCCTGATATTCGGGACTTAGAATCTGAAGAAGAGATTCAAGATGATTTGATCCCCATCTATAGTGAAATGGAAAATTTAACGTCCTCGAAGATTCAAAGACTCATTCGCGCGGCTTTGGATCAAGTGTCTGAGGCTGAGTGGCCTGCCGAAAGATTTCCAAAATCATTGATGGAAAAATGTGGACTCATTTCTCTCAAAGACGCTCTCTATCAAATCCATAAGCCCAGCCCTGAGATGTCTCAAGTTTTGCTTGAACTTAAATCGCCGGCCCATCGACGACTGATCTTTGAAGAATTCTTTTGGTTGGAGCTCTATCTGGCGGCAAAGAAATCAGGCCTTAAAAAAGAGCAAGGTCTCTCAATCCTGAGTTTGGGAGTGATGAGGCAGAGGCTCCTTCAGAGTCTTCCTTTTCAGCTGACCGGTGCGCAGCTTCGCTGTGCTGATCAAGTGCACAAAGACCTTCAAGGTCCACATCCGATGAATCGCTTGGTCCAAGGGGATGTTGGTTCAGGAAAAACATTGGTGGCCTTTATGGCGGCCCTCGATGTGATCGAAGCAGGCTATCAAGCTACGCTCATGGCTCCCACAGAAATCCTCGCTGAACAGCACTTTCGAAATGCTGAGAAAATTCTAAGTCCGCTGCGAGTGAAGCTAGGTCTTCTCACAGGTAAGTCGAAAGCGAGTGAACGTCGAGCCCTGATCGAGCAGCTCCTCGCAGGCGATATCCATTTACTGATTGGAACTCATGCACTGATTGAAGATCCCGTGCAATTCAAAGCATTAGGACTGGTCATTATCGATGAGCAGCATCGTTTTGGCGTGCAACAGAGAGCGCAGCTCAAGCAAAAAGGTCATTCGCCCCATTTCTTGGTGATGACGGCAACACCGATACCTCGCACGCTGGCCATGACTGTCTATGGGGATCTTGATGTTTCTTTGATTGATGAGATGCCGCCCGGGCGTTCGCCGATTCAGACGAGAGTTGCTTTTGAATCAAAGCGCAAAATGGCCTTTGATTTTATGGCTGAGCAAGTTTCGAAGGGCCGGCAAGCTTATGTCGTGTATCCTCTGGTGGATGAATCGGAAAAAATCGATCTTAAAAATGCCGTTCAAGAATTTGAGAAATTGAAAGCTGAATATCCAAAGATCCGTTGGGCTCTGATGCACGGGCGAATGAAGTCCGACGAAAAAGATGAAGTCATGGAGGCTTTTCGCAGGCATGAACACGATGTGCTGGTGAGCACCACTGTGATTGAAGTGGGTGTGGATGTTCCCAATGCTAATGTGATGATGGTGGAGCACGCCGAGCGTTTTGGGCTTTCGCAGCTTCATCAATTGCGAGGTCGTGTTGGGCGAGGGACCCATAAAAGTTTCTGTGTTTTGATGATGGGGCACGCTGTTTCTGAAGAGGGTCGAGAGCGCACTCGCTTTATGGAAACCACCACCGATGGCTTCAAAGTCGCCGAGAAAGATCTCGAGATGCGTGGCCCCGGTGAGTTCTTGGGGACTCGGCAAAGTGGACTTGCGGGCTTTCAGCTGGCGAATTTGGTGCGGGATGTAATGATTCTTCAAGAAGCTCGCGATGCAGCCTTCGAGATTTTTCTTAAAGATCCTGAAATGAAAAGCCTTGAGATTGCATTGCTTCGAGATGAACTCTTTCGTGCTCACGGAATCACCTCTCTCGCAGGCATCGCTTAGCGTCATTAGGAAACCTTATACCTAATAATTGTAAAATTTCCTTTCCAAGCTGCTTGCAGAGTGATTTTATTTTGCAAATTTTTATGGGAGGGGAACCATGAGACATTTATTAGCAGCAGCGGTGATAGTGCTGGCCGTGCCAGCGTTCGCAGGAAATGTGATTCGCTTTCACAACGGCAGTGTGGATCCCAAGCAAGCACAAAAGCTTTTTTCAATGACTGATCTCAAAGCTTCAAAAGACTTTGTGATCCAATTCAAAGACACGATTCAAGAGACTGATCGTTCTTTGTTACAAAACGCAGGATTGAAAGTTTTCCGTTATATTCCCGACAACGCTCTTGTGGTTCGCGGAACTTTTGCTCAACTGAGCCAAATTTCTCAAAATTCTCGCGTGAACGGGTTCGTGCCTTTCCGCGCTCAATATAAGATGTCCGAAAATCTTCCTGTGCTCTCGAGCTTTTCCCAAGGTCATGGTTTGACTGTCGTTGTGACGACTTTGTCAGAGCAGGATTTGGCGAATGTTCAGAATGCTATTGAAGATCTCAACTCTCGAAATGTGGTGAAAGACTCTGCGGGCCGCGTCTTGGTAGCGACGGTTGAGATGTCTTCAGTTCCTCAAGTAGCAAGTTTGGCGGGCGTTGAGTTCGTGCAAAAAGCAGAACCGATGACGCCGTTTCATATGACTTTCGGAGATGATACGGCGACCCTGGCGGATTCGATGGGTGCGGGCGACTACTCCGATCTTTCAGGCGGTGGTGAAACAGGAACAAAGCTCATGAACTTTGAAGATGCATGGGTGCAAGGTTTCACCGGTCGCGGGGAAGTTGTCGCCATGGCAGACACAGGGTTAGACTCTGGTAATGTTCTCACAGTGGCCTCTGACTTCAAGGGAACGATCAATAAAGGTTACTCTTTCGGTGTTGGAGCGAAATCTTGGGAAGATCCCATGGGGCACGGAACTCACGTTGCAGGCTCAGTCATGAGTCGCGGAACAGCTTCTGGTGGATTGCTCAAAGGTGGAGCCTTTGATGCGGGAATGATTCCTCAGGGCATGTGGTCGCCAATCATTGAGAACCTCACTGTTCCTCCAAGATTGAATCGCTTGTTTGATGCAGCTTTGGCAGATGGTGCACGCCTGCACACAAACTCTTGGGGAAATCCGAATGCTCTGGGAACTTACGATGCCATGGCAGCTCAAGTGGATGATTTCATGTGGAAGAATCCAGACTTCTTGGTGATCTTTGCGGCTGGTAACTCGGGCGTTGATGCGAACAAGGATGGAAGAATTGATCCTGGTTCAGTTTCTTCACCGGGGACTTCAAAGAACTCACTGACTGTGGGTGCTTCTGAAAATGAGACTAAAGTGGGCGGTATTCAACGACCGATCAAAGATTTGAGACCTGCAAAAGATGCTTGGGGAGCAGAGCCAATCTACTCTTCATTGATTTCGGATAACGGAATGGGAATCGCCATGTTCTCTTCTCGTGGTCCTACCAAAGATGGTCGCTTCAAACCTGAAATCGTAGCTCCCGGAACAAACATCTTGAGCAACCGCTCCCAGGTGGACGGAGCTTCTGAGTTGTGGGGTGCGTACAACGCGGACTACGCTTGGTCAGGTGGAACTTCAATGGCTACTCCGCTGACAGCGGGTGCGGCTGCGGTTGTTCGTCAGATCTTGTCTGAGAAGTTTGCAACGAAGACTCCGTCAGCGGCTCTTGTGAAAGCTTACTTATTGCACACAGCTTTTGATCTGTACCCTGGTCAGTATGGCGAAGGCACGGCCACTCAAGAATTGCGCACTCGTCGACCGAATGTTGATGAAGGATACGGCCGAGTGGACATGAAAATGGCCACTGCGCTCACCAAAGGGACCACGACAATTGTGGATTACCGCAATGGGATCAAAACAGGGGAGGCCTTTGAAAGAACAATGTCTGTGAAACAAGGCGAGAAGGTTCTTGTGAACTTAGTATGGACAGATGCTCCTGGTTCTCCAACAGCAGCGAAAGCTTTGGTGAACGACCTTGACTTGGTGGTTGAGCTCAACGGAACCGTTTTGAGTGGTAAAGATGCCATCAACAACAACGAGATTTTTGAAGGCACTGCCACGGCGGCAGGAACTCTGAAAATCACGGTGAAGGGCTCCAATGTTCCCATGGGCAACAGCGGAAATCAGCCTTTTGCTCTGGTTTACTCAGCTCTTTAGTAAAAAATCATAAAGTATTGAATTTATTAACAAATCCTCAGTTTACAGCTGGGGATTTGTGTTTTTTACAGGCATTTCTTACAAGTTGCATTGCGATATCTGGGATCTTTTGCTCTGAAGTTTGATAACTCGTGTCAAACTTGTTATAAATCTGGCGGCTCAAAAACCGTTTCAAGTTTCTGAGTTGTTGGAGGTTTCGATGGCAGAAGTGAAGGGCCAAAAATCCATGCCGGTGTTCAAAGTGGGTGATGCCGCGGTTTATCCGGGTCATGGTGTCGGTCGAGTGATTTCTGTGGAAGCCAAAGAAATCATGGGTTCCAAACTGGAATTCTACAATGTTCAGATCTTGGAAACTGGAATGAAGATCATGGTTCCTAAGAACAATGTGAACTCTGTGGGCCTCAGACCCATCATCTCAAAAGATGAGGCTGGCAAAGTGATGGATATCCTCAAAGTGAAGGAAATCAAAGTTGATAACCAGACTTGGAATCGCCGTTACCGTGAATACATGGAAAAGATCAAAACCGGATCTGTGTATGAAATTGCTGAAGTTCTGCGCGACCTTTTTGTGTTGAAAGTGGATAAAGAGCTTTCTTTCGGTGAAAGAAAAATGCTCGACACTGCTCGTGGTTTGCTCCTGAAGGAACTGAGCCTTGCTGTTGATGAGCAAGAGCTGAAAGGCCAAGAAGAAATTAAGCAGATTTTCAATCTGTAAGATCCATCTCCTCGCTACACAATTCAGCACCCTTTAGGTATCATCAGAGTTTGATGAAATCTGGGGGTTTTTGTGTTTGAAAAAGTCCGCGTCCGTTTTGCTCCAAGTCCAACAGGATATCTTCACGTCGGCGGAGCAAGAACAGCACTTTATAACTATCTGTTTGCTCGCCAAAAACAGGGCGATTTCATTTTAAGGATCGAAGATACCGACGAAGAACGCAGCAGTGAAGAGTCTTTGCGAGGAATGCTCGAAGATCTGAAATGGCTCGGCCTTGAATGGAATGAAGGACCTCATCCCGAGACTTTGAAGGATATGGGGCCTGTGGGTCCTTATCGCCAGTCTCAACGTCAGCATATCTACAAACAGGTGGCGGAAGAGTTGATCTTCAAAGGCAAAGCCTATTACTGCTTTATGACCGACGAGGAAATTGAAGCTCAGAAAGAAAAACAAAAATCCGAAGGAAGACCTCATGCGCATCTTGAGTCACCTTATGCGGATTTGCCCTTGGTAGAAGCGCAAAAACGAAAATCTGCGGGCGAAAAAGCCACGGTGAGATTTAAGACGAAGCACTTGAAGAAAGACTATATCCTGACAGACCTGATTCGCGGCGAAGTGAAATTCCCCTCGGATATGGTGGGTGACTTTGTCTTGCTTCGCAGTGATGGCATGCCGGTTTATAACTTTTGCTGTGTGGTGGATGATCACCTGATGAAGATGAGTCATGTTCTGAGAGCTGAGGAGCATCTTCCGAACACGTTGAGACAGATGATGATCTATGAAGGCATGGACTGGGCTCTCCCGCAGTTTGGGCATGTGTCGCTTGTTCTTGATGAAGATCGGCAAAAGCTTTCTAAGCGCCGAGGCGCTGTGGCCTGTGGACAGTTCAAAAATGAAGGCTACTTGCCAGAAGCGATCTTGAATTTTGTGGCACTGTTGGGTTGGTCGCACCCTGAAGAAAAAGAAATTATTTCCCTCGAAGAGATGGTGAAAACATTCAGTGTGGAAAGACTGAATCCCTCAGGGGCTGTCTTTGACCGAGTGAAACTTAAGTGGATGAATGCTCAACATCTTCGTCAAAAACCCAATGCAGAACTTTGGGCGCTGGTGAATCCCTTTCTCGCGCAAAGCGGAGTGATTGTGAATCAAGACCCAAAATGGACTTCGCAAGCCCTGGATGTTTTTAAACCAAAGATGGAAGTCCTGACAGACGCCATCGAGCTTTTCCGTCCATTATCAGATGCTGCTTTTCAGGTTTTCCCTGAAAGTAAAGAAGTGCTTTCGCAACCCACAGCCAAAGCAGCTCTCACGGCATGGAAGAGTCAGCTCGAGCAGGTGGGTAAAGATATTATGACGGAAGAAGATTTTCTAAAGGTTCAAGATGCGGTGGCCGCCGGTGCGCAAGTGAAAGGAAAGAATCTCTTCCAGCCGATTCGGGTTGCCGTGATTGGTAAACCTCAGGGGACGGAAGTAAAAATTTTGGTGCCCTTGTTGAAAGTTTCATCATTGATTGCGAGGGCTGAGAAAGTCCTGAAAGAGATCGGATAAACTCATGAGTTTAGTTCTTTATAATACCCTTTCTCAAAAGAAGGAAAAGTTTGAACCTCACCAGCCGCCACAAGTGAAAATGTATTGCTGCGGCCCCACTGTGTATGACTTTCTTCATGTGGGAAACTTTCGCGGAGCTATTTTTTATAATGCTCTGAGAAACTGGCTTGAGCATTTAGGGTATCAAGTCACGTTTGTTTACAATTACACCGACGTGGATGACAAAATTATCGACCGCGCCAACAAGGACAAAGTGGCGGCGAAGGAAGTTTCTGAAAAGTTCATCAAAGAATTTGAAACTGACTATGGCCGCTTGGGCTTAAGAAAGCATACCCATAACCCAAAAGTTTCAGATTACATGAAGCCTATCCAAGACATGGTGAGTGAGCTGATTGAAAAGAAAAAAGCTTATTCAGTGAACGGGGAAGTTCTTTACAGTGTGAGGGCTTTTGCTGAATACGGAAAGCTGTCTCACCGAAATGTGGATGATATGCGCTCAGGCACTCGGGTGGAGGTGGATGAAAAGAAACAAGATCCTTTGGATTTTGCTCTGTGGAAGCCTGCAAAACCAGGAGAGCCTTCTTGGGAGTCCCCTTGGGGGCTAGGAAGACCCGGTTGGCATATTGAGTGTTCAGCCATGGCGAAATCCCTCTTGGGTGAGCAGATTGATATTCATGGCGGGGGGCTGGATCTCGTGTTTCCTCATCATGAAAATGAAATTGCGCAGTCTGAGGGTTGCACTCACAAATCTTTTGTTAAGTATTGGGTTCACAATAATATGCTCAATTTCGGTGGTGCCAAAATGAGCAAATCCCTCGGCAATATCCGCACGGGACGAAGTTTTATGGATGAATTTCATCCAGAAATTTTTAAGTTCCTCATCTTGGCGTCTCATTATCGCAGCGTGAGTGATTTTGGCGAAGCGTCCATCGATCAAGCCATTGGAGCGTTGGCCAGAATCTATTCCTCTCTGGCGCTGGCGGAGAGCTTTTTGCTTCTGGACGAAGTTTTAGCAACAACAGTGGATGCGAGATTTGTGGATGGCAAATCAGCACAGCCAGCCATTGAGCCGAAAGCTGTCAAAGAGAAATTCAGTTCCATGACTGAACTCGATCAGGCTATGGAAAAACAGTACGAAACGGCCTGGGCCAAAATCACGGAAGCACTGAATGACGACATGGGAACGCCGGAAGTTTTTGCGGTGATCTTTGAGCAGGTGCGTGGGTTCAACTCGGTGGTGAAGTGGGGGCTGAAATCCAATCCGGCCATTCAAGCGAAGGCACGAAGCTTTCGGAAATTTGTCCTGACTCTTGGAAGCTACTTTGCTCTTTTTCAACTGCCGGCAAAAGCATTTTTGATTTCGCTCGATGATATGCTGCTCAGAAAAATGAATCTTCAGCGGACAGAGATTGATGTCATTGTTAAAGAGCGAGCCCAAGCTCGAGCGAACAAGGATTTTGCAAAGTCCGATGAACTCCGGAAGAAGCTCACAGAGATGGGAATCTCCGTTTCTGATACGGCTGAGGGGAGCCTTTGGGAAGTCGCAAAGTAAAGTCTTCAAAGCAACTTTTTCAGCTGGTGAGTGAGTTCAAGCCCAGCGGAGACCAGCCGAAAGCCATTGAGCAAATGGTGAGTCACTGCCAACAGGGGCTGAAGCATCAAGTGCTGCTCGGGGTGACGGGTTCTGGAAAGACTTTCTCGATGGCTCATACGATTGCACAACTGAATGAGCCTGCTTTGATTTTAGCGCCCAATAAAACACTGGCAGCACAGCTGTATACAGAATTTAGGGAACTTTTCCCAAAAAATGCCGTGGAGTATTTTGTTTCTTATTACGATTACTACCAGCCTGAAGCTTATATTCCGAGCACGGATACATTTATTGAAAAGGATTCGGCGATCAATGAGCAAATCGATCGCATGCGCCACTCGGCCACACGAAGTCTTTTTGATCGAAAAGATGTGATCATTGTTTCTTCAGTGTCTTGCATTTACGGTCTTGGAAGCCCCGAGGCCTATGAAGGCATGATGGTGCATCTTGAAAGTAATACCGAGATGAAGCGAGATCACCTGCTGAAAGAACTGATTCGCATTCAATATCAAAGAAATAATGTGGATTTTCATCGAGGAACGATTCGGGTTCGTGGAGATGTGGTTGAAATTTTCCCCCCGTATGAAGAAGAAAAAGCCATTCGCGTGGAGTTCTTTGGTGATTTTATCGAGAGGCTGTCTTGGGTGGATCCTCTCACGGGAGCTCATCTGGAAGATCTCGATCGGATTGGTATCTATCCTGGCAGTCATTACGTCACTGGTGATGATAAGCTGAAACTCGCCACAGGGACGATTCGAGATGAACTTCGCGAGCGTCTTCAGCAGTTTCAGCAGGAGATCAAGCTTCTCGAAGCTCAGCGACTTGAGCAAAGAACGCTCTACGATCTTGAGATGATCGAACAGATGGGATTTTGCCAAGGGATTGAAAACTACTCAAGGCACTTGACGGGTCGTGGGCCCGGGGAGCCACCGCCGACTTTGCTAGAGTATTTCCCCAAAAATTTTGTGACTTTTATTGATGAGTCCCATGTCACTGTTCCTCAGATTGGAGGAATGTATCGGGGTGACCGAGCTCGAAAGACGACTTTGGTGGAGCACGGTTTCAGGCTTCCTTCGGCCCTGGATAATCGCCCCCTCAGCTTTCCTGAGTTTGAAGCTTTGATGGATAAGGTTGTCTATGTCTCAGCGACTCCTGGTCCTTATGAATTGCAAAAATCGGAGGGCTTGATTGTTGAACAGATCATTCGGCCGACGGGACTGATTGATCCCGTGGTGGAGGTGAGGCCAGTTCGTCATCAAGTGGATGATTTGCTCAAAGAAATCCGCGACCGAGTGAAAAAAAATGAGAGAGTGCTCATCACGACTTTGACAAAACGAAGTTCGGAGGACCTCACTGAGTATTATGAATCCCTCGGTGTGAAAGTGAAGTACTTGCACAGTGACATCGAGACGGTGGAAAGAACAGAGATCATTCGGGACCTCCGGTTAGGAGTTTTTGATGTTCTGATCGGAATCAATCTTTTGCGTGAGGGCCTGGATATTCCTGAAGTGAGCCTTGTGGCCATTACAGATGCCGATAAAGAGGGATTTTTGCGATCAGAGCGATCGCTCATTCAGACCATTGGGCGAGCGGCACGAAATCTTCATGGTCATGTCATTTTATATGCAGACACCATCACCCAAAGTATGAAGAAAGCCATGGATGAGACGGATCGTCGTCGAAAAATTCAAAGCGAGTACAATGAAAAGCATGGCATTACACCGGCTTCAGTAAAAAAGAAAATCAAAGAAGGTTTGGGAGATCTCTTTGATGGAAATCCATCGGCCCAAATTGGAAAAGAGAAAAAGGGCATTCAATCCCTGTATGAAAAGTTCAATGACAAGCCAGAGGCTCTAAGAAAAGAAATTGAAACACTTCGTAAGAAAATGAAAAAGGCTTCCGATGAGCTTGACTTTGAAGAAGCAGCAAAGCTCAGGGATGAAGTGAAGCGGCTTCAGATTTTAGAGCTTAACATCACCGAGGCTCCCCCGGATGAGAATTGAAGCGCTCAAAGAAAAGGTGAAGGATTTCCCCACGCAAAGTGGGGTCTACTTGATGAAGAATCAAGCGGATAAAATCATCTATATCGGAAAAGCCAAAAATCTCAGGAACCGTGTCCGGAGTTATTTGACGGATTCGAAAGAACATTCCACGAAAACACGAGTGTTGGTCAGTCACATCATTGAGATCGACTATATTCTGACCAAAACAGAAGTTGAAGCCTTCTTGTTGGAAGCTTCGCTGATTAAAAAGCACCGCCCTAAATACAATATTCGCCTGAAGGACGATAAGAGTTACCCCTATATCCGCTTCAGTTGGGAAGATGAGTTTCCTCGTCTCTATCTCGCGCGAAAGGTCAAGAAAGATGGCAGCCTCTATTTTGGGCCTTACACGAGTGGGAGTGCCGTTCATGGGACCATTCGGTTTCTCAATCGGACTTTTAAGATTCGCGACTGTACGGACAGTGTTTTAAAGACAAGAAAGCGACCCTGCCTGACTCATCAAATTGGTCGTTGCACGGCTCCTTGTGTGAAGTTTATTGGGACCTCTGATTACCGAGCAGACATGGAAGGAGCTAAGTCTTTCTTGAAGGGCCAAGATAAAAAAGTCCTGAAGGATCTCAAAGAGCGGATGGTGAAATCTGCTGCGGAGGAAAAATTTGAAGTGGCTGCAAAGCTTCGAGACAGCATTGAGGCGATCAAGGCTATTTTGCAGAAACAGTCGGTGATCAATGCAGCGAGTGAGAAAGATCAAGATGCCATCGGTTATTTTGGCGATGACCGCGGATGTTTGATTGAGACTCTACACATTCGAAGTGGAAGAGTTTTAGGAACTCGAAGTCATTTCTTTCCTTTATTAGATCCTCAGTCCCAAGATGAAGATCCGAGAGAATGGCTCGTTTCCTTCCTCAATCAATACTACGAAGATAATATTGTGCCTGATGAAGTTCTTTTGCCTGTGGAAATCGGGGGAGATCTTACAAAGCTCATGGAAGCTGTCCTGAAAGAGCGAACAGGCAACAGTGTGACAGTTCGGTTTGCCACGGATGAAAAAGGTCGAAATCTGGTGGCGATGGCCAACGACAACGCCAAAGCGCACTTTGACAAATATGTGACCAAGTCTGAAGAGAAGAAGAAAGGACTTGAAGAAATTCAAGCGAAGCTTCATTTGCCTGAATTGCCAGTACGGATTGAGTGTTATGATATTTCCAATTTTCAAGGGAAAGAGTCAGTGGCCTCGCAAGTGGTATTTGAAGACGGCGTGCCGGCCAAAGAGCACTATCGTCGTTACAAAATTAAAACTGTCGAAGGCCCGAATGATTACGAGTCTATGAAGGAAGTGCTGACTCGAAGATTCACGCACACCGAATATGAAACTCCGCAGTTGATTGTGATTGATGGAGGAAAAGGACAATTGGGTGTGGCCGTGAAAGTGCTCCAGGAAATTGGGCGCCCTGAAATTCCAGTGGTGGGTCTTGCGAAAGCCCGCACCCAAGGGGATTTTACAGACACCGAAGTTTCAGCGACGGAGGAGAGATTTTTTCTTCCGGGCCGAGCCAATCCAGTGATTTTTAGAAACAACTCAGAAGCGCATCATATTTTGGTGGGGATCCGAGATGAAGCCCATCGCTTTGCGATCACTTATCATCGCAAGCTTCGCGAGGCCACAAGCCTTGAAAGTGAACTGGATCTCGTGGTGGGCTTAGGTGAAAAGCGCAAGAAAGATCTTCTGAAAGTCTTCCCTGATGTGGAGTCCATCAAAGCGGCCGAAGTGGAAGAAATTGCAAAAGTGCCAGGCTTCAACCGGGTGCTCGCTGAGCGTATTTTGCTTCAGCTCAACGAAGAAGAGTCTGAGAACCTCTAAGCCTTGTAATTTAGCATGGCCCAGTGACAGCGAATTCTGTGCGGGGTATTCCCAAGGCATTGGGAGGTTCTATGAGATTCTTCATGAGTATGATTTTAACGTCAGTGGTTTCTTTGTCCGTTCAGGCGCAAACGGTGAACGATGGTTCATCGCTTTTGAACAAATCGGTAGAAGTCACAGGCTTCGGTCAAATTCGCTATCGCGAGCCCTTGGTCACTTCAAAGAGTGGTTTCCCAATTCTGTTGGTTCATGGAGTGTATGGCGGAGCTTCTCACCGAGCTTGGCGTGAGCTCTTGCCGCTCTTGGATCAAGCAGGAGAAGCTGTCTACATCGTCGATCTTCCTGGTGTGGGCGAGTCTGATCGGCCCAAGCGTGCTTACGCAATTCAAGATCTTGATTTATTCCTCGAGAGATTCCTTGATGAAGTGGTGAAGAGCCGCACAACCGTGGTGACAGAGTCGATCACGAGTGCCAATGGTCTCAGAGTGGCGAGCCTCAGACCTGATCTCGTGAGAAGACTGATCATGATTTCACCGACTGGGGTTAATAGTTTGAACGTGCCTCCGAGTACAAGGGAGCAAAAGCTTTATGATCGCCTCTATAATGATGAGGCTGGCAGCATTGGATTCTATCAAAATTTACTGAATGACAATTCCCTTCAGTTCTTTTTGAAGTTTGCGTTTTTTGATGATTCAAAAGTGAACGAAGGATTACTGAATGATTACCGAGTGGCGCGGCCCAATCTCGAACAGCGTTGGTTGACACTGAGTTTCGTTGGTGGACAACTCTGGAGACATTTTAAAGAATCCTCAGAAAAGGTCTTTGTTCCCACGCTGGCGATTTTTGGAGCAGAGTATGAGCCATTTGCGGACAATCAACCCTCCAAGGCCTCTGACTTTCAAGCCATCCGCCCTGAATTTGAATATCTAGAGATTCCAGGATCTGGATCTTCCGCTCAGCGTGAAAAACCAGAAGCCGTGGCGAAAGCAATCACTGAGTTCGCCACGGTTGATTAACAGTTTCTAACCATCTCCTCTTGTTTAGAATATTTTCAAAAGGACAATTTCAGGCGCACTTGGGGGTCTCTTTTTGACCTGGAAAGCGCTTATATTGTCGCTCCTTTTCAACACAGGTTACCTTGATCAAGACCTGGGTCACTGTGGTAGGTTCTCCCCCATGTCGCTCTCTCTTTATTTGAGTCAAGTTCTTGGAATTCAAAAGCTTTTTGTGAGCCGAAGGCCCTACGTGGTTTTTAATGTGGGACGGCTCCTGAGCGAGGCAGAGCGAACCATGGTGAATAATATGGCCAAAGCAATGAAGCTCAGTTCGGCTGAGTACCATGTTGTTGAATCAGCAGTTTTAGAGGATGTGCATCTTGAAGAGCTTGCTCGAGCCACTGTCCTGATTAATTTTTCTTCAGAGCAAAGCACTCCGCTCACCAGTCTTGAGCTCGGTGCCGAACGCAAAGATCTCATGCCCATTGAGCAGCTGGTGGATTCACCCACCAACAAAAAGTTGGTGTGGGCTGAGTTTCAAAAATTGATGCAGTCTTGGGAGTCATGATGTTGAAGTTCATTAATGCAATTCTATTCCTCACGTCCGTTTTTTTCCTGACGCCAGTCTTGGCTGATGCCAAGTGCACTTTAGCTGTGGAACTCGAAGGTGCCATCACCATGGCAAGCTTTGACTATCTTAAAAGAGCAGAGACCGTCGCCAGTGAAAGAGGTTGTGGCAGTTTGTTTGTGAAGATCAACACGCCGGGTGGGGATCTTCAATCCACCCGTATGATCGTTGAGAAAATTCTCGCCAGTCCCATTCCCTATTTGTGTTTGATTTCACCCAGCGGTGGGCATGCTGGCAGTGCGGGGGCTATCATCATGATGGCTTGTCATGTGTCTGCAGGATTGCCAGCGACTAATCTGGGAGCCGCGACTCCGATCCTGGCTTCGGGGCAGCAGATCTCTGAAGATCTTCGTAAGAAAATGATCAATGACACCAAGTCTTGGCTCGAAGGGGTGACCAAGCTTCGCGGGCGTAACTTGAAATTTGCCGAAGAAATTATTACGGAGGCCAAGGCAGTGAGTGCCGATGAAGCTGTGAAGCTAGGCGCGCTTGATTTTGTTGCGACCAATGAAGAGCAGTTTCTCGAGCTGTGCCAGGAGAGAGAAGTTCTCATAGGAGATCAGCAGAAGCAAAAAGTCACGGTCGGTGCTGTTCAAGATTTTGCCCCTGACTTAAGAAAGAAAGTTCTCGGTTTCGTTGCTGATCCTGAGATGGCCTACATGATTTTTATGGGTTCGCTGGCGCTGCTCTATTTTGAGATCACCCATCCAGGCACGATTGCTCCCGGAGTGATCGGTGGAATTGGTTTAGTTCTTTCCATGGTCGCCCTTCATAAAATGGATGTTCAGTGGGGAGGCCTTGCGCTGATTTTTTTGGGCATTGCCTTTTTGATTGCCGAACTCTTTGTTCCTAGTTTTGGAATTCTCGGCGTGGGTGGGATTGTTTCATTCGTGGTGGGTAGCCTTTTCCTCTTTGATACCGCTCAAACGGGTTATGCAATTCCTTTGTATATGATCCTCGGGGTGGCCAGTGTTATCGCGGCTTTTTTCCTCGGAGTGGGCTACTTGGCGCTTTCGACAATCAGAAAGCGAAAAGATGGTATGGACGGGGATTTTAAAGTGTCAAAAGCCATCGTGGTTTCTGTCGAGAATGATGGTAAGTCGGGGCAAATCGAGGTTCTCGGAGAAACTTGGCGTTTCGAAAGCACGGATCCGTTAAAACTCGATGAAGAGGTTCAGGTCCTTGAGCGTGTAGGATTAACTTTGAAAGTAAAAAGTAAGCTAACTTAAAGGAGATCAGCATGGAATTTTCAATTGGTTTAATAGTCATAGCAGCAGTGGTGCTCAGTAGCGCCATTAAAATCCTTCCGGAGTGGGAGCGCGGTGTGATCCTACGTTTCGGACGAAGTGTGGGTATTCGAGGACCTGGTTTGATTATTTTAATCCCTTTTGTTGAACGAATTATCAAAGTCGACACCAGAACGATTGCCATGGATGTTCAGCCACAGGACATTATCACAAAAGACAACGTTTCCATGAAAGTGAATGCGGTTGTTTATTTCAAAGTCGTCGCTCCTGAAGAAGCGATCACCAAAGTGGAAGACTTCTATTTTGCGACTTCTCAATTGGCGCAGACCACTCTCAGAAGTGTTCTTGGTCAGTATCAATTGGATGAAGCACTTTCACAGCGAGATAAAATCAATCACGCACTTCAAAATATTTTGGACAAACAAACAGAGCCGTGGGGAATTAAGATTTCCATGGTGGAACTGAAACACATCGATCTTCCCAAGGAAATGCAACGAGCCATGGCTCGCGAAGCAGAAGCTGAGCGAGAGCGCCGCGCAAAAGTCATCAGTGCGGAAGGGGAATTGCAGAGAGCCCAGAAGTTGGCTGATGCTTCGAACACGCTGGCGTCTTCTCCGACAGCTTTGCAGCTCGCTTACTTGCAAACTCTGACTGAAATAGCTGGAGATAAGTCCAGTACCATCGTGTTCCCACTGCCCATGGATTTGCTTAAACCGATCATGGGCTTCATTGATAAAAAATAACTAGGCGAAAGCCTTTAGTTCCCGTCTAATAGGGTGGTGCAAGCATGGATGCGACCACTCTTTTTATTTGGGCTCATGATGAGTCTTCTTTTGAGTTTTTCCTTTCCAGGAAAAGCCAGCGCCCCTGAAGATTGGGTTCGAGTTCGTCTTCTAAAAGATCTTAAAAAAGTTGAGATTTATGGAATTGATCTTCAAGTTCGTGAGCGAAACTTGAAATCTATTCTACGGGCAAAACCGGTGGCTGTTCCCAGAATGATTTTCGAAAAAATCACCGTAGAGCCAGTCACTCTTCAAGGCAAAAAGTTCTTCAAAGTTTCTGAACGCGACCGAGGAATCAACAAAGTTAAAATCATCGCAGGACCCTTCCTCGAAATGCAAGGCGATCAGCTTTTGTTGGCAGGCCTTGCCGTTCCCTCGCGGGTGCTGCTTCAGTTGAGGCAGGGGCGAGTCGACGTGATCGGGGCTTTGCCATTAGAAGAGTATCTCGCGGGAGTTCTGACCAGTGAAATGCCGAGCTCTTGGCCTCTGGAGGCGCTGAAGGCCCAAGCTGTGGCGGCACGAAGCTACACTCTGGCTGTGATGCACGAAAGAGCCGATCAACCCTTTCATGTGGAAAGCACTGTTCATGATCAGGTCTTCAAACACAAATCTCGGCCCCGAAGAGAGCTTCCGAAATACCGCCAAGCTGAGAGAGCTCTGCGGGAAACCCAAGGAATCTTTCTGCAAGAAAAAAGCTCTCAGCAAACTGTGAAATCATTCTATCACTCGGATTGTGGGGGAATCACAAGATCAGCGAAATCTGTTTGGGGTTCTGGCTCTCAACAGGGGGCTGTGGTGGATCAAAGTTGCCCTCAGAATCCCAAAGCGCGGTGGTCCCTCACGCTTTCACAACGAGACCTCTCTCAAAAAATGAGAAAGCTCATTCCCAATGGCGGGCTGATCAAGTCCATCAGTCCGACCTTTTTGGAGAAGGGCGAAGAGAAGGTGATTTTAGGCTTAGCTTCTGGGGAAAAAAAGAGTGTGAGAGCCAATGATTTGCGAGCGACTTTAGGATTTGATCGTCTCAAAAGTACACGCTTTCAAGTGCAGACCCTCAATGAAGGATTTGTTTTCCAAGGACTGGGATTTGGACACGGCGTGGGCCTCTGTCAGTGGGGCGCTCGAGCTCTAGCCTCAAGAGGACTGAGTTATCTTCAGATCCTTTCGCACTATTACTCGTTTGCAGCACTTTCATCGCCGTCTCAAAATGTGGCGATTCGCTTAGAAAGCCGCCAAAACACGAAGAGCGAAGAGAACTACAACTGATACTGTGATTAAACCTACTGTTTTGTTTGTCATATAGTCATTTAACGGAATATTCCGGCAGGACTTTAGGCCTTAAGGCGCATTTATTTTTGAAACTGTAAAGCCGGTTGGCAGTCATCGGTCCGATTGATCAAATCCTTCAAAGGTTCCTGAGGTTTAGACAAAAGTGACTCTCTTCAAGACACACTTTGTTTCAAGATGGTGCTTTTTCCCAAGCTCCCGCACCGAGGGACGCTTATCTTTGATTTCAAGGTGAACAAAAAGTGGACAACCCCAGGCTCAAAAAGGTCTTCAGAGTCCATTTTCAGGGTCCTCAAAAGATCTAAAATATTGAAATTACATAGATTATTTTCGCTTTGTCAGTGGCTTCAGTCTTGAAGTTCTCTCTTTTGAAGGCAAAAGTCTCAGGATGAAACAACCACACCCAAAGAGCCCAGTGATTCCAGAGACTTAAGGTGAAAGACCAGATCCGGCACGAGCTTTGTAAGGTGTGTAGGTTGAGGGATCACCCTCTTGAAGGAGAAGGACCATGAAAAAGCAAATCCTAATTAAAAAGATCGCCGTGCTCGCACTGCTCAGTGTGTTTGGCGTTGGATGCGCTAAGGAATCTTCAGGTGGTTCTGACGGTGGCGGTGGAGTGACCCCAACCACTCAATGTATTGGATCTGGCTGTACTTCACCCACAACTCCCAACCGAGACACCGATGCGGAGCGAGGCACTGAGTGGCAACAAGGAGCCATTGCAAATCTAACTTTGGATTCCAATGATGCTCTTCAATATTACGCCATCACTCACCCGATCAATGCGCCCACCGATGTGAAGATTTCGGTGAAGCTCTTTGATGCGGGAAGCAATCAGTACGCAGGGCGTGTGATGATTTCTTACTTCGATAACAATCAGTATTTTACCGGTCGGTTTATCACTGAGAATAGCCCAGTGTCTTCGGGAACTTCTCACGGTCATGATGGAAAGAACCATGCGGCTTACAATAAGTTCTTTCAGTGGGGCCCTCAGCAAGTGTTCCACGGTTTTTACAAAGATCAGTATGGAGCGATCATGATCATTATCGACCAACAGTTGAACTCTGGTGATGGTGGTGGAGCTTCTGAAGTGGGCGGATCCATCTGGTTTAAGAACTATGCGATCACGAATGCGCCTTATAGCGGACTTCCTTGCTGGTTTGTGGAGTTGGGACCTTATGATTGCCGTACTTTCTTGAAGAACAATGAAGACTTGGTGACGACAAGTGCTCTGTACCCAAGTCAATCAATGTTCTTTACGAGCTGGAACACAAACCCTTACATCCCCCAAGAGCCTGCTCGGGGATGGAGAAGACTTGGAACTTTCAACGGACTTAACAAAGCAAAAGCTTTCAGTCAGTAGGAGAGATTTATGAAACACTTCAACCCTATCAAAAAAATGATGATCGGCACTTTGGTTGCAGTTTTTCTGGTGGCCTGTAGCGAGAGCGGTGGCGGCGGATCCGGAGCTGCTCCTTACAATCCCAATAACCCTTGGGGTGGGAATCCACAAAATTGTGTGAACTGTTTCAGTGGGGGCGCACCACTGTTGGTGGGAGTGAAAACCCAAACCAACAACGGAAATCTTCAAGGCATGCTTGATATCATCGGTGATCAATCTCGTGGATATAACTTCGCAGACCCCAGAGTGGTGAGCTCTTACATGGGGCCTGTGCAAATCGTGGGAACGCTGACTGTGCAGCAACCTGGTGACTGGTATCTTTGCGGAGCAACTCCGGGTGTTTACCAATTACGAACGATGGATCAGGGACTCATGCACTTAGGCGTGACTTCAACACTTCGAATGGAAGCTGTGAGCAACACCGGCGGGCAAATGATCCTTCGAATGGCGCAAGGAATCCTTCGCAATGAAAGCGGTTCAGGCCTTGATCGAAACTCTCCAGACAACCGTATCTCCATGGCGATTTACCTCGAGCGTGTGAACGGTCAACCCTGTTACGACATTCAAACTCTGTAACATAATGCTTGATTGCTCCCGAGGTTTGGGATGCAATCAAGCTTATGAAAGACATCGAAATCCTACCACTCTGGGTCGAATTTTTTGAAGATCTCCAATTGGTTCGTGGTCGCTCCCTGAATACCATTCAAGCTTATCGCCGGGATCTTGAAACCTTTGCTGAGTTTAAAAAGAACTCCAAAGCTCCACTCATACAGTTTTTCGATTTTATGAAAAAGCTGGGGCTTTCGACGAGATCTCAGGCCAGAGTGATTTCATCGGTGAGAACTTACTTTAAGTTCTGTGAATCTCGAGGGCGTCATTCTCCGGAACTTAAGGAGCTGCGACCGCCAAAGGTTAAAACGACATTACCAAAAGCGGTGAGCACCCAAGAGTTTGAATCCTTGCTCAAGGCTTGCGAGACCAAAGATATTGCCAAGACCAAACGCAATCAGCTCACTTTACTCTTGCTCTTTGGGGTCGGGTGCCGAGTCAGTGAATTGATTGGTTTAAAGCTCAAAGACTATAACGAAACTGAAAAGTGGATCAAAATTCTTGGCAAGGGAAACAAAGAAAGACTTGTTCCCTTGACGGAGACTTTGCAAATTGCCCTTGAGGAATATTTAAAGGAAGCTCGTCCCTCTTTGCTGAAAGAAACCATGGATAGCCTCTTCATCAATGACCGTGGTCGTACTCCGTCCCGTGTGGATGTCTGGCGCTGGCTTTCTTCCTGGTCTCAAAAAGCCGGTTTTGCAGAGCCGATGAGTCCTCACCAGTTCCGCCATGGCTGTGCGACCGCTCTATTGGAAAACGGGGCAGACCTTAGATCCATCCAAGTTTTGCTGGGACACTCAAGTATTCAAACCACCCAGATTTACACTTCAGTGACAGCAAATACTCTCACCGAAGCCATTGATCAGCATCATCCGCTGTCTCAGCTGAAGTTAGAGAACTAAAGCTTGTCCGAGAACTGAGCAAGAAACCCAGCGCCTTCACGACCAAAGCAATTCGTGAGGCGGGGAATTTTTTGCTGACGCCTGAGCTATGATCAAACTTAAAAGTATCGCTCAAGTTCAAAAATCCTACCGAACTCTCGAAATTGAACTCACTTTGCTTCCGGGAATTCCGGGTTTGCAAATTGTAGGTGGGGCCGATGCCCTTCTTAAAGAAAGTGCTCATCGAATTCGAGCCGCGATTAAAAGTGCCGGATTTCATTGGCCCAAAGCGCAGCAGATTCTGGTTAACGTGTCCCCATCGGGGGTTAAAAAAGCGTCTTCGGGTTTAGAGCTAGCGATTGTGATCGCTTATCTTTTGGAAAGTGAGCAGATCCCTTTGGTAGATCTCAGTCAATTTGTTTTCTATGGGGAGCTGGGACTTGATGGATCAGTGAGAGTCCCGGAAGATTTGAGTCATGTGCCCTTCAACTATCAGGACATTCTCTTCACTGGAAAGACACAAACCCTGATCGAAATTGAATCCATTCAAATTGAGCATCTTGGACAGTTGAATCGGACAGTCCACGCCAAGACTGAGCGCGCGGACTTACAACCTCAAAGAAGGTCAGTTTTTGAAAATTGGAAATTCTCTCCAGAGCAGGCCGAGGTTCTTTTGTTTTTAGCTTTGGGGAAGCACTCAGCTTTGTTGGCTGGTCCCTCAGGAACAGGGAAGAGCACTTTGGCCCAAGCGCTGGGAGATTTTTTGCCTTTGCCGGATTCGGAAAGTTTCTTTGAACTCAAAAAAATTCACCGGGAATTCAATGTCTCTCTGACTCAAGTTCCTTTGGTCAAACCCCATCATAGCACTCCACTGATGTCGATGGTTGGCGGAGGTAATATTCCTGCGGCCGGTGAGATTTCCAGGGCCCATGGAGGGCTTCTGATTTTAGATGAGTTTCTTGAATTTCATCCAACAGTGATTGAGGCGCTTCGCGAGCCCATGGAGGAAAAACGCATTCGGGTCGCGCGAGGAAAAGAAGTTCAAACTTACCCTGCAGATATGCATTTTGTGGCTACCACCAATCTTTGTCCTTGTGGAAGATTTGTGCCCGGCGGGAAATCTCATTTGAACTGTCGGTATAGCCAGAAAAAATGTCAGTCCTACAAAGAGCGATTATCAGGGCCCATGATGGATCGCTTTGATGTGGTCTTCTTCCAGCGAGAGTTTGCAAAATCAGAGCTCACCGTCGAGGGGAGAGAGATCTCTGCTCGGATTTCAGAGATCAAAGCCTGGCGGTCCGACAGGGAGCTTGGTTCTAGAGCGGAAGATACGACCTGGTTACCGCAGTGGAATCTCTCTTTTCGCCGCCAGCGAGCCCTCCAGAAAGTCGCAAGAACTTTGGCTGATCTGGATCAATCGCAGGAAGTTTGCCATAAGCATCAGCAAAAGGCCTTGGAGTGGGCTTGTTTAAACTTTGAGCTGCTTCAAAAATGGGATCTTTAGAGGGAATGACTCGCAAGGTCGACGAGTGATTTTTCCTCATGAGAGCATTAGGGTAGAGGCTCTTTCAAGGTGGCATGGCCGAGGAGTTAGGCAGCGCTCTGCAAAAGCGTGTACGGGGGTGCGAATCCCTCTGCCACCTCCAAATTACGGTTCTCCTCACGCAACTGTTGGTAAGTTCAAAAATTCCTAAAAAGACAAGCAGTTAGCACTCTCAATCGGTAGTTTTTAAAGTTTCTATATCCGAAGGCCCGCCTCTGGACAAGACAAGGCAAGATCTGCCGACAATAATTGTTCCCTGTCTACTTTATATCCAGTCTCGAATTGAGATCACCTCAATAAATCAGAGGCTTAGCTGCGATTCCTTGTTAATTTTTAGAACCTGCCCTAGCACAGATCTTGGAA
>JBKCXY010000126.1:0-4320 GCA_046315835.1 Pseudobdellovibrionaceae bacterium
TGATGAAAGATACTTCTGAACGTGCGACACCCGATCGCGCTCGGGAGCAAGGGAAGGCACAGGCAAACAACGAGCGAAGGACAGAACGCGAAGAGAAGACTGTGAAACAGGAACGTGCGGAGGCAAAACCTCAGAAGCAAAAAGCTGAGGGAGAGACGACGCAAAAGCCAAATAAAAATCAGGCGAAACAGCAAGCGATGCTCGAATTTATGGACTCAATGGAGAGTGAACTCGGCATCCCCCCACAGCGACTTGTGGAGGCCATGGCTCAGCTTTCACCTGAAGAACAAAAGGCAGCTCCTGAAATTACAGCTGAAAAAGTCGTCCAAGACCTCAATCTTGATCCGGAAGATCAAGAGAAGGCTTTGGCGATGTACACTAGCTTTTTGTCAAAGCTCCAAAAAATAGAAAATATTCAACCACGAGCGATAGAGCCGTTGGTTGTGGCCACTGCTGGTTTGGGCGGGCTTCAAGCCGTTCAGGCTGGGCAGCAGAAAAAAGCGGCTTTGAATCAGTCCTTAGAAAAGCTGAATAATAAGTTTTTCATGCAGGATTTGAAGTCCAATGGGATGAGCTCTTTGGCAACTTCTCAGAATGTGAACCCACTTCTGAGTGAAAGACAAAGCCTAATGAGTCCGCTTTCCAAGGACATGGCAACCATTCCTCAAGGAATGGAGCTTGTTGAGCCACAGCCCATCGACTTACAACCGCCAAGTATTCCAGTCATCGCAGCTCCGCCAGAGGCCAGCGAAGGACTGCCAGCGCTTGATCCCAAGGATGAAGCAGCGATGGCAGAGTTGGCAGCAAAGCTCGCTGCGGTGGGAATGACGGCGAAGAGTCTCAAAGAAGCTCTCAAGGCAGATCCTGAGAATGCGAAAGCATTGAAAATGGAAGCTTATCTTGAGCAGCAGAAATCTTTGAATACTCCTCTGGGACCGCTCACCGAGCCGAATATGCCAAAAGATTTGGGATCTCAGCTGGGATCTCAGCTCGAATCTGGTCAGCAACAACTCGATTCAGGACCACAAAAGGACTTGGGCCAAGTGGATTTAAAATCCCTCCAAGCTTTTGATGGCATGAAGTCTCAGTTTGGTGACGCTCTCAAGGCGACAGCCACTGGGATGGGGATGGCGGCTGGAGTTCAAAGCAATGTAAAGACTGAAAATGCACAGCAAGTGATCCAGCAAGCGCAGTACCTAGTGAATCAGGGTGGAGGGGAAGCCAACATCCAGATGACTCCGGAAGGAATGGGTCAGGTTCACCTGAAGGTCACTGTGAAAGACGGAAAAGTAAATGTGCAGATGTCAGCAGAGAATAATGAGACAAAGAAAGCTCTGGAAAACTCTCTTCAAGAACTCAGACATCAGCTGGGATCACAGAAACTCGCTGTGGACTCCATCAAAGTCGATGTGGGGAACAACTTGTCAGGAGATCCGCGCAACCAAGATCAGTCTTCGAACATGCAAGGTGGAATGAATCGAGATCAGACTCGACAATTCTTCGGGCAGTTCAGGGATGACAATTTTGGCGGCAGAAATGCTTTCTTTGAAACGCCAGGGACCAAGTTCTATAACAGCTCTCGGGGAGTAGATCCTCTGCAACCTCAAACTGAGGTCCAGTCGAAATCTCGCTACCAAGGGTCTGGAAAAGGGACAGGTCTAGATATGGTGGCGTAAACCCTATGAGAGAATAGCTTGAACGATAGAGGTGCTTCATGGCCGTAACAACGGTTTCAAAAGGTGTCAAAGCGTTTCGTGATGGTCCCAGCGATGCCATCACGAAACCCTCTCAAGAAAACAACTTGAGTGCACAAGATCTTGCAAAATTAGGCGGAGAGAATGTCGGTGACATTCTCAATAAAATTGCAGATCCCAATTATGTGGATCCGTCTCGCAAAATGCGAACAACAGGAAATCCCAATTTGGATAAAGATGCTTTTATGAAATTGATGTTGGCACAGATGAAGCACCAAGATCCTACGAATCCACTCAAGTCCCATGAAATGGCCGCGCAAATGGCGCAGTTTACCAGCGTTGAGCAGATGATGAATATCAATAAAACACTTGAGGGAATGAGAGCTGACCAGAAGCCTCTGGAAAGTTTCCAGGCACTCAATTTTATTGGTAAGGCAGTTTCTGGTGATTCAGCGAAACTTGTGCGAATCAAAGGAGACACTAATCACGATTTCTCATTCAGCTTGCCAGAAGATGCGGCAGAAGCAGAAGTTCGCGTACGCAATGAGAGCGGCGATGTCGTCAGAAAAGTAGATTTGAAAAATCTCAAAGCTGGAGAAAATCGTTGGTCATGGAATGGACTTGATGAACGAGGCATGGCAATGCCTGGTGGGGAGTACAAGTTTTTTATCGAAGCAAAGAATCCTGCGGGAAGAAAACTTGCAGTCAAAACAGATTTCGACGGCACGATCACCGGAGTGAACTACACGGCCGAGGGACCTGTCCTTTTGATTGGGAATCAGTCGGTCAAACTCAAAGATGTTAAGAAAATTGTAGACCCTCGTCTTATGAGAAACGACCAGAATGTAAATTCCGTGCAACCTCAGGACTTGAAAAGTCAACAGAGTGCGGCACAAAATGGAGAAGAAGTGCAGAAAGCTGGAGATCCCGAGCCCAATGCGCAAAACTCTCTGATGGATACAGTTGGTCTCTCACGTGAGATGATGACGAAACTCCAGAAAGAGCTAAAGTAGAAGATGATGGATATTAAAAAGATTTCTTCATTCGAAAACCTAGTCACTCCTGAGACGCGCTCAGGTGGTGTGAGCCGTCCAGGCAATGGGCCCTCGTTTGAAGACACGTTGAACAAAATCCAGTCGCCTCAGAATGGATTGGCTCAACCCGGATTAGGAATTCAACCGAATTCAGGCTTGAATCAAGTCAAGCCCCAAGCGGATGCGGTGAAATTCTCTAATCATGCGATTGAGCGAATGCAGAGCCGAGGGATTAGTTTCAACCAGAACGACATTCAAAAGCTGAACGAAGCCGTAAGCCGAGCTTCAGCTAAAGGATCAAAAGACACTTTGGTTCTGATGAATGATTCTGCGTTGATTGTGAGTGTAAAGAACAAAACAGTTGTGACAGTGATGGATAAGACAGCTTTGAAAGAGAATGTCTTCACCAATATTGATTCAACAATTGTAATGTAAGTGTTTTGAGTTTTTAAATAAACGGGCCGGTCCTCGTAGAGGGGGCCCTCCAACCGACAAAGCCGATTGACAGAAGGTTTTGTCAAAAAAGACATGGAGGTCTTTATGGGTATCCTTTCATCATTATACACAGGTGTGTCAGGTTTGTCCGCACAGGGTGAAGCTCTGGGTGTGATCGGTGACAACATCGCCAACGCTCAAACCGTGGGTTTCAAAGCCTCACGAGCTGAGTTTCAAGATATTCTTTCAAAAGATTTGAAGGGTATTCTTGGTGGTAACCAAATTGGTCGCGGGGTAAAAATTGGTGCCGTGAATCCAATTCTCACACAAGGTAACGTCGATGCGACAGAAAAAGCGACAGACCTTGCAATCTCTGGTGACGGTTACTTCAAAGTTAAAGGTTCTGATGGTGAATCGTATACTCGTGATGGTGCTTTCTACTTTGATAGAGATGGCTTCTTGATCACAAAAGATAAACAACGTGTTCAAGGTTTCCAAGCGGATGAGCGTGGAAATATTCTCAATAAAATGGGCGACATCTCATTCCCAAGAGCTCTCATCCCTGCCAAAGGCACGAGCGAAATCAATGTGGATCTCAACTTGGACTCTCGTGTTGATACGGCGAAGAAGTTTGATCCTAAGGATCCATACAATACAGCTCATTACTCAACAGGTATTGAGATGTATGACTCTCAAGGAAACAAGCATTTAGTGACTCTGTTCTTCAATAAAACAGCGGATCGTCAGTGGGAATACCGCGGACTCGTGGATGGTAAAGACGTCACTGGTGGAGAAGCTGGAAAACTTGAGCAAGTGGTTGCCGGTAAACTGCAGTTCACAACTGATGGTAAACTTGAATCACAAGAGGTCTCTGACTCAGCATTCAACTTTTCTGGTGGTGCTCTTCAAAACCAACAAATCAGAATCAGCTTCGGTGATGATATTGCAACCGGCGGAACTGGAATTGATGGAACAAAACAGTACGGTAAAGAATCTGACTTGATCGGTTGGTCACAGGATGGTGCTTCTGCCGGTACAATCACAGGTCTCTCGTTCAATGACGAAGGTGTCCTGACGGCTCTCTACTCAAACGGTGAAGCTCGTGATTTGGCTCAGATTGCTTTGGCAAAGTTTGAAAATCCAGAAGCTATGTTCAA
>JBKCXY010000127.1:0-13304 GCA_046315835.1 Pseudobdellovibrionaceae bacterium
GAGGCAGTGTCACTTGGACTTCTGTTTTCAAAAGGGCGGCCGAAGAAATTTTAGGATGAGCCATGTTATTCCTTTCCAAACAGGGACCCTTCGAGCTTAGCTAAGAACTGAATGAAAACACAAAGCACTGAGAGTCAAAAACAGTCTCCACCTCCGAAGCTTCAGGCCCCTGGAGCGGGTCTTCCTTGGTTAGAGTCTTTGCTCCTGAAGTACTGGGTCAAGCCGCGATTGTCGGGTCAAGCAACGTGGGAGATTTCCTCGCAAAGATTTGACAAAGTTCACCAGAAAATAGCTGATGAAATCCAAGGTCTCTCTGCAGAGCAGTTGGCAACTCCGGTTCTCATCGAACGAGTGCGAGGTCTTGAAGACAGTTCCAGGTATTGGTCCATTGGGCAGACTCTCGAGCATATCGTGATTGTGGGATCAATGATTTACGGATTGCTGCCACAACTCGCACAGGGGCAGGTCCCCGACGTGGTTGCAGACACCTCCAAAGTGAAACCCAGCCAAGACGTCGATAGTACCCAAGCCGTGAAGAAATTTGAGGAATACCGGAGCTCTCAGTTCAAAGCACTTTCCAAAAAACAGGGTTTTGAACAGTCGGCTGTCAGATTTGTTCACCCCTGGTTTGGACCCATGAGTGATCGGGAGTGGTTTTGGCTTTTGGGAGTTCATGCAGGAATCCACCTCGAGCAAATTCGAAGAATCAAAAAGGGTTTAAAGCCCAACTGAGCCCTGTCAAAGTCACTCAGTTATGAAAAACCGACAAAGAGCTCATCAATTTCCAAAAGCTTGCGTCTTTTGGGGTATTCTGCTGGGTCTGTCTCCTAAAGGATGGGGATGATGAAAAGATTAGGAATTGTCGCAGCCCTTTGTATTTTAATTTCAATCAGTGTTCAGGCGCAAAAGTCTTAAAGTTTTTGATCTTTACAAAGATTTGGATCAAGAAATTGCAGTTTCTGGTCGGTCCAACGAGCAAACCTTTGAAAAGTATGAAGCACGGCACTGAGAGCGATTAAAGTCTGAAACTGACTCAAAATCCTGTCCCTTCAGCAGAACGCCGTCCTCTAACTTCCTCACTCTCTAGAGAAAAAAGAGAAATCGGACGGAATTTCTGTTTCTTGTTTTACAAGAAACAGAAATCACCAACGAACACGCAGATTTCGTAAGTCAACGTTGGCTCCATTGAGGCGGTCGCAGAGACCAGGGACAGGAATTTGAGTCAGTTTTAGCTTTTCACTGGAGGGCCCCAGCCATCTTTTGCTCGTGATTGCTTAAAATGCATCAATAAGGCATCCCGAGTAAAGTTTTCCTCCATTTTTCATGGTGGGCAGGTTATCGGATCTTCTTATGATCTCTCCCTGCCAAAGCTTTTCAGCTGCGCCCATTCTAGAATTCTCAAAACTCGCTTTAGCGTGATAACCTAAGCTGAAGAACTGCTCTGGTGATGAGTTTTGTGGAATATCATCCCAAAAACTACAAACCACGACATCAGTGGCCAACAAAGATTGATTCACCGAGCTCTGTGGATTCTTTAAATTGAAAAGCTTGCCCCAAATACTTTGCGTCTCGCCAGCAATTCCGATCATCACAAGTTCGTCAGTAATTTCAGAAATATTTTTACCACCGTCTGGATAAAGTCGAGCAAATACTTCTTGTCCAAATTTAGAGTCTCCTCGGTTGCGTGTGATCGCAACCACATGATCGCAGCCGGAAGCTTTCAAAAGAGGAGCTGGAAGCGCATCCAGCCAACCTCCGGTCGTCACGACTTTTTGTCCATTGAGGTCAGTCGTCACCCTGCCAGAACTTTGTCCAGGCTCTGCTGACGAATAGTGCATCAAATCGCTCCAACTGATTTCACCAAGATTAACAAAGCGTCGTGATTTTTCATCAGTGGAAAAGCTGTACCGCACACCATTAGGCGTCACAAATCCACCTGATGAGTTGAGATTGTGTTCCGCTCTGCGAAGTTCAGGTTGCCGCCCCCAGTAGCCGACTCGAAGGTCATCGACTCGCGCCGCATACTGGAAACCAAACTCAGGATCTTTGGAAAGCAGATAAGCCTTCTGAGCCTTTTCGAAAGCCAATGCTGAAGAACCAGTCATCAAAGAAGTCATCCCAAACATCGGTATACTCTCCCCGATCGAGCGCGAAGAGAGATCGCGCCAGCGATTAAACTTTTTCGCATCGGAATCATTGTGTTCAGCCATTTGAGGACTCTTTTGCCAGTGCTTAAAGTTATTTTGCTCTTTGAAAATCAAGCGCGCAATGAACTTTAATGATTTCTCACAGCCTGGCTTTTGTTTCTTGATCTGCTGCCAAGTTTTACCCTTAGAATGCACACTGCATTGACGAAGAAATCTTTCATACATTTTCATCATCGAACTATCAAGATCAAGACCACTCAAGAACCGAGCTATCGGTTCTAAGAAATCTGCTATTCCTTTTTGATGAAGTAAGCCTTCTCTGAAGACAAAATTAGCATCCTCGCCCACTGAAAACTTTTGAAGAGTCATCACCGCTTGATTGAACTGCAGTTCCCTCAACGACCTCAAGCTCTCTAACTCGCTCCGATCAAGTCGTCTCCCCAACTCACTCTTTGCTGCTTCCTGAATTTTCTCTTGGAGAGATTTTGAAAAACGAGCATTATCAGTTGCTTGCGAATTGACCAAAGTCTTAAAGGTTTCACTTTGAATTAAAAACAGAAAATCTCTAAAGAGTGGCTCTGTGGCATACATCTTTACGATCTTCGGCAGAGCTGCAAATCCTTGGCTCTGAGAAAGTTCAGCAAGTAGCTTTCTCAGCTTTGCTTGGGCCTCTGGTTGCAGTGCCAGATGTTTAGCTATTTCAATTTCTGGCAACTTGATTCTTTCATAGAACAGCGGCTCAATGATTTTCAGCAGAAACGCTGCTCGTTCAGAGTCTTCCTTAATCAATGGATTTTGCAGCAAATGATCCGTTAAATACATAGTTAAGACTGAAGAACTTCCACCCGACATTCCTGCAGGAAGTCCGTATGATTCCACCACCCGTGCTAAAGCACCAAAATGCGAGAACACTCGAAAACCGTTTCCTCGAAGGCTTACACAATAATTTTCCTTAGCTTGCCCGACCACAGAAAATAGTGTGAATGTGAATATGGCAAACCCGACTATAACTGACTTTGCATTCATACGCCTTACCTCGCAGCCGGGCAGAAGAGCAAATCCGATGCCTCTCATGCCTGCGCGAAAACCACTCTACCCCATCCCAACTGCCGAACTCTTAGGCAGCGAGACATTTTGAAGCGTGCGGGGAAGCCTCTCCGTAAGATTCAATAACTGACTCAAAATCCTGTCCCTGGTCTCTGCGACCGCCTCAATGGAGCCAACATTTACCTCTAAAAATGGCGAGCTCAGCTGGGTCTTTCTATTGGGTGGAATTTAGCCACATCGAGAATGGTCTTTCTGATGAACCCATGGCTCGCTAGGATGACTAAATCCTGACTTGAGTGGTTGGGGAGCTGGCACTACCAAGCGCTCGCCAACCCCTCAAAGGAGTTTCTATGAACCAACTGATGTCCCTTGTGACTGTTTTGTTTTTGAGCCAAGTGTCTTTTGCTGCGATCACAGGATCTGACTATGAACCTCGCCATCAAGCTTTGATCGAGAACGTTGTCGCTGTCGCCTGCGCCGGTGGATATGTCGGAAAGCTGACTCAAGTTTCTAGCCTGGTCGTTAAAGATCGCGTCGACAATGGCATCGTTGACCGTTATTTCACGACAGAACTTGGGTACAATGTGCGTATTGATCAAGGTGTTTATGATTACTACCGTGTTACCGTCAAATCCCTCTTAGCGGATGCGTATGACCACGAAACTAAAAATTGGGGCATATACTCCATTGAATCTGTGGTTTGCGAACTTCAGTAAGAATACTGTTCAGATAAATACTGCCAGCAATCTTTAAAAGACCCTCGGAATTGAATTCGGGGGTTCCTTTTTTGGAAAGACTTTAAATACAGAGGATCGTAGTACTCCCCAATCAGGATGCGAATCCACTCAAGGTGAAGTTCTTTTGAATCTTTCGCTCTCCCCTCCATCAACAAACGGTGCGCTTTTCGGGAGCGTTCATCGCCGAGTTTCTTTTGCAAGACGCCAAGAGCCTTTTGATAGTTCTCGTAATAGAAATTCTGATCTTCCTCTGAAAGTTTCTGAATCGATGAAATATAGTCTTCATAGACTTGCTGAACCCTGAACTCCAAATCTTCTTCGATCACCACCAGTGCTGAATTGCGCAGAGTTTTAAAAAATGACTCTGGCTGAACAATGTGACCAATCATTCGGCTTTCATCTTCAATCACCAATGAGGGCTCGGGACCACGATCTTGAAGATTCAAGAGCCTTTGCGCCAATCGATTTTCATAGTCTGCTTGTCCGGGTTGGGGATCTTTCCAGTGTCCAAAAGCCGAGCCCCGATGTTTGGCGATATTTTCCAAGTTCACTGTCGGCACTTGTTCTGGGAGAGCTTCAATGAGCCTCGTCTTTCCTGATCCCGTCGGTCCTGAGACGATCAACATCCCCAGTGATTGGCTCTTTTGCTCCAAAGTCTCTAGCAGAAACTGCCGGACCTTTTTATAGCCGCCCTGAATTCTGGGGCGATCAATTCCCACTTCTTTCAACCAGGCCTGAGCAATTCCACTGCGCTGACCACCCCGAAAGCAAGTCAGAATGGCTGTGGGGTTTTGATGAAAGAACTCAATCCACTTTCTCAGCTTTGCTTCCCTATTTTCACCGGACACGATTTCATAACCAAGCTTCACAGCTTCCTCGGGCCCTTTGTTTTTATAGGTCCAACCGATCCGATGTCTTTCATCATTGTTCAAAATCGGCACACAAGTGCTCGAAGGAATGGAACCTGACTCAAATTCGACTTCTGCTCGGACGTCCAGAACTGGCTTCCCGCTTTGAAGATGCTGAAACAGTTCCCTTTCAGAAACAAAACTCATGAATGATATTCCACAGCCATTGATGCTTTGGCAGAAACTTCCCCGACAATTTGAGCTTTCAAAAAACGAGATCTGAGCTTTTGAAGAATTTCCTGTGCAGAGCTTTCGCCCACTGAAAGAAGAAGTCCCCCACTGGTTTGGGGATCAAAGAGTGTGAGTTTCTGCATCTCCGACAAACCCTCAAATTGAGAAGCCTGGGAAGTGTATTCCTTATTGGTCCGGTGAGCTTTGGTGAGAAATCCTTTTTCCAGAAAATAGGCCGTCTTCTCAAACAGGGGAAGCTTCGAAATCTGAATTTGAAATGTCTTTTCAGAAGCTTTGGCCATTTGCTGGCAGTGCCCTGCAAAACCAAAACCGGTAATATCGGTGGCTGCATGGACTTTCTCTGAAAGCTCCTCCCCGAGCAGATCTTGGATCTGATTGAGTTGGGTCATACTTGCGATTTCTTCAGAAATATCAGCTTCGGTGACTTCAGATCTTTTGAGGGCTGCTGTGGCCGTGCCCGTGCCCAGTGCTTTCGTCAGGATCAAACGATCCCCCACCTGAGCTTTTGAATTGGTCCATACTTTTTCGGGATGAACGAGTCCTGAAACACTCAGGCCAAATTTCAGTATGGCATCATCCACAGAATGACCGCCCACAAGACTGCAGTTCGCCTGTGTGAGAGCCTCACAAGCCCCCTGAAGAACTTCCGCAATCAAAGTATGTTCCATTTCGGCCGCTGGGAAAGTCAGAATCGCCAAAGCCGTCTGCGGTGAACCACCCATGGCGTACACATCACTCAGAGCATTGGTTGCGGCCACTTTGCCAAAAAGAACAGGCGTATCGAGGATCGGAGTGAAAAAGTCCAAGGTTTGAACTAAAGCTATGTCAGGAGAGATTTGCACAATCGCCGCATCATCAAACAATGCTCCGTCCACTTTCACTTCGGGACGGAGGGGTGGAAACTTCACTTGGGCCAAAATTTTTCTGAGCTCCAGGGCACTCACTTTTGCCGCACATCCACCTTTTTGAACTGTCTGCGTGAGACGCATGCCTTGCTCCTATTTCAGAACCTCTGGCTGGGAGTCTTTTGAATAAGTTTTCCAGAGCTCTATTTTCTGAATTTCCGGCAGATCATGCTTCTTATTCAGAGTAAAGGCCAGCAAATCTTCGGGCCAGAACATCAGCCCTGATCGTTGATTCTTTCGAATTTCACTCTTGAGCTGCGACATCACGATGGCCTCAACGGGGCCTGCTAAATTGTAATAGGAGATCCCTTTGTCGGCATTCTTTCCCTGGATATAATCATATTGCTTTTGGAAGTTCAGGCTGGGATATGCTTTCGCGAGACCTGCAAGACTGACGGTAGTGCAATTGTTTTGCGTCGCATGAAATTCTCCGAGTCCTGGAGCAATATAATTTTTTGAACCAGGAGCTTCATAGTTTCTGACCTCTTTCCCCTTTCGCCAGCGGCCTTCTTTACCAGTGTAACGCTTGCCTTGTCTCAAGTGATCTTCAAAGTAAGATTGAACGCTGTGCACTTGCTCGGCCGTTGCTGAGAAAATGAAACGATACATGGATCGATCGCCCTGGGTTCCGTACTTCATGTAAGCATCAAAGGAATCCCAGACGCGAAGGACGGGGTCTCCTTTCCCATTAAAGTGCCACATAAACCCATAGCGCCCGAAATCATAAGTCCGGTCTTTCCCCGCACTCACCGTTCTTACGGAAACATGACCCCACTCGCTAGTGCTGGAAATCGGGTGAATGAGAAGCTCCAACTGGGGCTCCGCCTGAGGGGCTATCTGAGCCCAACCTGAAATCGAGAACAAAAAACCAACAAATAGAATCCATCGCTTCATGAGAACCTCCCAATGAACTTTCTGAAAGACCCGAAGTATAAACGGAAATCCGACCGGGATCGATGGGGGCTGAAAAGAAGATAGGAATGGCTAAATCCGTGACACCTTTCGCCCTGCGTAAAGATGCCTATTTCCTTTAAACTTTGAAATCCTCCTACTAGGGTTAAACGTCATGAAAAATACTCTCTTTCTTCATCTCTTTTTGATCTTTATCCCCGCTCTCGCCTGGGGTGATATGAACCCACAGACGAAACCCTTGGCTTTGATTTACAAAGGCCCTGGTTCTTGCGAGGACCACAAAGCAACTCGTGGGTGTTCAGAAATGTCAGCTCATATTGCAGAGCTTGCTGGCTACCGAACCAAATTTGTAGGACCTGAAGGAGTTAATAACCCCCAAGATTTGCTCGAAGCGCGTCTTTGGATTCAACCCGGAGGCCGAGCTCGAACACAAATTCTCGCCATGAAACCAGAAGCTCTGGATCAGATCAGAAATTTGGTCGCTCGAGGTGGAGCCTATGTGGGTTTTTGTGCGGGCGCTTTTCTGGCCACGGAAAAATTTGGCTGGGGCGATAAAGAAAAAGACGAAAAAACATTTTTTGAAGCAGATGCTTTAGGGCTTCTTCCCGGATATTCAAAATACTTTGGCGAGTACGACGAAGAACTCAACGAAAATCTTTTAGCTAAAATCATCGATGTGACTTGGGATGGCAAAAGACGCTCTGTTTATTGGGAGCTCGGACCTTACTTTGATCAGACAACACTCGGAAGCTCCCGGGTTCAAGTGATCAGCTACTACCCTCAGTTCGAAGCTCAGCAGAAGGAAGCTCGAGGAATGACTATTTATTCCACTTTCGGCAAAGGCCGGGTGGCCGTGACAGCGGTGCATCCCGAAGCCGACAGTTCTTGGAGAAAGTACTACAGCATTCAAGATAAAGACGGGCTCGATTTCGATCTCGCTGTAGAAATGGTGAAATGGGCGACACAGCAAAAGTAATTCATTGGAGGGATCAATTCAAAGACCTGTTCCTCAGCCGTCTTTGGATGATTGCACCTATTTTCTTTGTGGGAATCTCACTGGATCAGCTGCTGATTTTTGGAATGCAGAAAATGCTCTTTTCGACCTCAGGGACCAGTCCTTGGATTTGGGGCCTGGCCATTGTGAACATTCTCAATAATTTGCTTTACCCACTTCTGGCTCTTCTGGTTTTACTGCAAAAGTTCAATCCAGAGATCAGTTTCGTAAGCCTTCTCAACCAGAGCTCTAAGGAAGTTTTACGGGCTTGGGGGAAATCTTTTTTGTGGGCTTTTGCCTTTGTGATCCCAGGCTTCATCAAGTTTCTCAAGTATTCCTTTGTCCCCTTTGTCGTGGCCAGAGACCCCAGGTATCAGCAAGGCCTTGTTGATGCCCTGGCTGAGTCTGAAAAACTCGCCGGAAAACACCTCGGGAAACTTTTTGGATTGTTTTTCATCTTTAGCGTGATCATCCCTCTCTTGCTGTCTCAAGCCAGCGAAGAGCGGAATGTCATCGTTTCCATCAAAACAGCTCTGCCTTTTGCTTTTTTGGATGCTGTGATCTATTTAGTCTACTTTCTTTTTATCTTCCGAATCTATGACCAGGAGACTCGAACATGAGTTTGATTTTTAGTTGGAAAGACATCAAAAACCGAAGCCGTGGATTGACTTTCGACGACGTGCTGATCGTGCCTCAAAAATCAGAAGTGAGATCTCGTCGAACTCCCTCTTTGGCTTCTAAAATTACCCGTACTAAAACCTTAGAAACCCCCGTTGTCAGCGCCAACATGGATACCATCACCGAAGCCAATATGGCGGTGGCCATGCACCAAATGGGAGGCATGGGGATCCTTCATCGTTTCGCGTCCATTGAAGAACAAGTCAGAATGGTTGACCAAGTCAAGCAAGCGGGAGCAAACAACATTTCAGCCAGCATTGGCGTGAATGATGACTTTAAGGAAAGAGCCACCACCCTGATCAAAGCCGGTGTGAATATTGTGACCATCGATATTGCCCATGGACATTCGGTGGCCATGATGGAAGTCATGAAGTGGTTAAAGGACTCGTTTCCACAAACGGAAATCATTGCAGGAAACCTGGCCACTCCTGATGCAGCCTATGATTTAATTCAAGCCGGTGCTGATGCCATCAAGGTGGGCATTGGACCAGGCTCAATGTGTACCACCAGAATCATTACAGGGGCTGGTGTTCCACAACTCACAGCGATTGCTCTTTGCGCTGAAGTGGCTGACGAATTTGGAGTCCCCGTCATTGCCGATGGCGGAATGCGCACTTCTGGTGATCTTGTGAAAGCTTTTGCGGCCGGTGCGAGCAGTATCATGCTCGGAAGCATGTTATCGGGAACGATTGAAACTCCGGGAGAAATTCAAAATGGCAGAAAACAATACCGCGGAATGGCCTCCAAAGCGGCCCAAGTTTCTTGGCGAGGTGGAGTCCCTGAAGGTATGGCTCCTGAAGGTGAGAGCACTTTCGTATCTGTGAAAGGACATGTGAGAGATGTGATTCTTGAGATCACTGGTGGAATACGCAGTGGGATGTCTTATGTGAACGCCATCACCGTCCCTGAAATTAGAGAAAAAGCTCGATTTATTGAAATGAGTCCTAACGGTATTACAGAATCCAGAGCTCACGGCGTTCGAGGTTGATCTCCATCAAAACTAGACTTCAGGCTGGTTGACCCCACCTGCGGGATTAAGGGATTCTGTTAAAGCTCGTTTTCCAATTTTAGTTCTGAATCCAAAGGCTGCTTCTCAAGCAGCCTTTGTTTTTTCAACTCACACTCGGTAACATCATTGCATGATCGGTGTCTTTGATTCGGGAATTGGTGGACTCACAGTGCTTAAAGCTCTTGCTTTAGCCTTTCCCCATGAGAGCTTCATTTACCTCGGCGATACTGCACGATTGCCTTATGGCTCTAAAAGCCCCCAGACTATTCGGAACTATTCAGAACAAATCATGAACTTTCTGATCGGGCATCAAGTCAAAGCTATCGTGATTGCTTGTAATTCAGCCTCTTCTCAAGTTTCTGAAAATTTCTATCAGTCGATCCCTGTTTACAATGTGATTTTCCCCGGAGCAAAGGCCGCTCTCACTGCCAGCTCTTCAAAAAAAATCGGCGTGCTTGGAACCCGGGCAACGATTCAGTCACAGTCTTATGAGAAAGCGCTTCAAATCCTTGAGCCCTGCGAAGTCTTCTCTCAAGCTTGCCCCCTCTTTGTCCCTCTGGCAGAAGAAGGTTGGATCGAGGATCCCGTCACCAATCTGATCGCCTTTAGATACTGTCAAAGTTTGCTGTCCCATCAAGTGGACACTGTGATTTTAGGATGTACTCATTATCCTCTTTTAAAATCTTCCCTTCGTCGGGTCTTTGGATCTCAGGTGGCTTTGGTTGATTCGGGAGATGCCTTAGTGGACATCCTCACCGAAGATTTTAATTCAGGAAAACTTCAGAAAAACACTCAGGAACCCCGAAAAGTCGAGATTTTAGTGACCGATTTTTCCAGCCACTTTGTGAGCTTAGCTCAACAGATCTTACTCCCCTTAGAACCAGATTCTTTTGCAGTGACGGATTTAAAATAACTTTTCAAGCGGCAGCTCGAAAGCATTATAGAGACTGACCATACTCATGCCGTAAGCCCCACTGTCCGCAACCGCCAGGACATCACCTTCATGAAGAGGTGGCAGTGATCTCCCCCGAGCAAAGAAATCAGAAGACTCACAAACTGGTCCCACCACATCAACTTTCTCTGAAAGTCCCTGTCGTTTCTCGAGAGGGAAAATGCGATGAAAAGCATCATACAAGGCGGGACGCAGAAGATGATTCATCCCTGAGTTCACGATCACAAAGGTTTTATGGGGTGTTCTTTTGATGTATTCAACTTGTGTGCAAAGGAAACCTGAACGAGCCACGAGAAAGCGCCCTGGCTCCATTTGAATGTGCGCTGGAAAATTCTGCAACTCTGCTTTTAAGACTTCTGTGTACTTATCAAGAATTTCAAAATCCGTGGACTCATCACTTTCATAGTGTATGCCCACCCCTCCCCCAATATCCATACGGTCCAAAGAAAACCCCTGAGCCTTGATCTGTTCATACTGAATTTTCATTTTCTGAAGAGCTTCACTGAGCGCTGAGAAATCTTTGAGCTGGGATCCGATGTGAGCTGAAATCCCCTTCAGCTGAACCCGGTCCTGCCCGCGCAAAATCTGTAAACATTCTGAAATCAAACTGTTATCGATGCCAAATTTATGATCCCTAAATCCTGTTGAAATATATGGATGAGTGATGGCATTCACTTCTGGATTGACTCTCAGGACAACGTTGATTTCCTTCTGCAATAGACCCGTTCGATCAATAATCCGGCGAAGCTCACTGGGGCTCTCTACATTGATTTGGCCAATCTGATTTTCAATCGCAAGATCAATTTCTGCCTTCGTTTTTCCAGCCCCCGAAAATACAATCGTTTGCGCAGGGAATCCTGCTCTCAAAGCAATCTGAAGCTCCCCACCGCTGACAACATCAGCACCGAATCCACGCTCCACCATGATTTTCAAAATTCCTAAATGCGAATTGGCCTTGAGTGCATAATGGGAATCTGCCCTTTTCCCAAGGGCTTGATTCGTCTTCTGCGTAAAAAGATCTAACCGAGACTTTAAGCTTTGGGAGGAATAAAGATAGGCTGGCTTCCCCTCGGGCGAAACTTGCCAAAATAGTTCGCTTAAGCTTTGACCATCTATTTCGAGCTGATTTTTTGAGTTGTATTCTAGCTTTGCCACGACTAATTATGGACTTTATTCTAAGGACGGCAAAGCATGCAAAGTTTTATTTTTGGAAAGTCATCGGAAGGACTCCCGATTCCCGCTTTTGTGTTCGGCCAAGGTCCTTATCATGTTCTTGTGCTTGGCGGTGTTCATGGCGATGAAACAGAGGGCACCACCGCGGCCTGGGGGCTTTATGAAAAGCTTCACCAAGCTTTCGATTACCAGTTGAAGGTGACCCTTGTCCCCATGCTGAATATCGACGGAGTTATTCATAAAACCCGGCAAAATGCTCGAGGAATCGACCTCAACCGAAACATGGCCACCAAAGATTGGTCTCCTGAGATTAAAGGCCCAAGGTACCAACCAGGGCCTGCCCCAAACATTGAACCAGAAACTCAAGCTCTAGCAGCATTTGTAGATCAACAAAAGCCTCACCTGATCGTGTCTTTACATAGCTGGCACCCTGTTCTGAACGTGAACGGGGCCTGCGAGAGCGAAGCCCAAGTGCTCTCACAGTGGACAGGCTATAAAGTCGACACTGATATTGGTTACCCCACGCCAGGTTGTTTGGGCACCTATGCAGGTCTCGAACGGCAAAGCCCAACGATCACCTATGAAATCGAGCGCGGACAAAAGACCCCCGAGATTTTAAAAATGCACGTCCCTGCTCTTTTGGAACTTTTTAAGTCCTTGGAAGGAAAATCAAAATGAACTTTGAAAGTTTAAAACTCACCATTGAAAGTATCTTCCAGCAATCACGCCCCGTAGATCAATGGAGCCACCAAGAGAAACAGAGCGTCCTCCACACCATTGAAGCGTTAGATCAAGGACGACTGAGAGTTGCCAATCGAGAATCAGGCACATGGGTTGTCAACGAATGGGCAAAAAAAGCCATTCTCTTGTATTTTCGAATGACCAGCTTAAGCCCCATCCATGCGGGAGATCTGCAATTTTTTGATAAGATTCCCCTCAAAAAATGGAGCGCAAAAGAAGGCGTCCGGGTGGTCCCCTCAGCCCTCGTGCGCCAAGGGGCATTTGTGGAAAGCGGTGCGATCCTGATGCCGAGCTATGTAAACATTGGAGCTTATGTGGGCTCTGGCACCATGGTGGACACGTGGGCGACTGTTGGCAGCTGTGCTCAGATTGGCAAAAATGTCCATCTTTCTGGCGGTGTCGGTATTGGGGGCGTCCTGGAACCAGTTCAAGCAAGTCCCGTGATTGTGGAAGACAATTGCTTCATCGGTAGTCGCTGCATTGTTGTTGAAGGGGCTGTGATTGAAGAAGGTGCTGTCCTCGGCGCTGGTGTCACCATCACGGGTTCTACAAAGATTATGGATGTGACAGGATCTGAAGTGAAAATCTACCAAGGCCGGGTGCCCGCTCGTTCCGTGGTGATTCCTGGAACCTATCCGAAGAAATATCCAGCTGGAGAATATGGGGTGCCGTGCGCTCTCATCATCGGACAAAGAAAGCCCAGTACAGATCTGAAGACCTCGCTCACAGAGGCCCTTAGAGATTTCTCTGTGTCGGTTTAGTTTTCTGAAACTGACTCAAAATCCTGTCCCTGGTCTCTGCTACCGCCTCAATGGAGCCAACGTTGACTTACGAAATCTGCGTGTTCGTTGGTGATTTCTGTTTCTTGTAAAACAAGAAACAGAAATTCCGTCCGATTCCCCTTTTTTC
>JBKCXY010000128.1:0-9841 GCA_046315835.1 Pseudobdellovibrionaceae bacterium
TTCAAAGACTTCCTGGGTTTGAAAGACTACATTCAGATTAATCAATATGAGGGCATGGGCTGGAGTCGCCAGCTCGCGGAACTTTTTGTCCGCAGCGGTCGCGGCGTACCCTTCGGTGACCGATACCCCAGCACTGCGTGACCGATACCCCCCGAAGATCTTGGCGCTTGCACTCATTTTCAAGCGGGTAGAGATCCCCGCGTGACCGATACCCCAATCAGGGCACGATCTGCGTGACCGATACCCCGATTTCTGTTTCTTGTAAAACAAGAAGCAGAAATTCCGTCCGATTTCCCTTTTTTCTTTAGAGAGTGAGGTAGTTAGAGGACGGCGTTCTGCTGAAGGGACAGGATTTTGAGTCAGTTTTAATTTGATCTCGGGCCGGGCTCCAGGGCCGGGCTCCAGGGCCGAGCTCCAGGGCCAGGCTCCAGGGCCGGGCTCGAAGAGTTACTTTAAGAGGACTTGAATCGTGCGGGAGTCGGGAACAACTTCGCCAGCTGTAGGATAGGTCTCTGCCACGAGGCCTGTGCCGCGAACTTGGATTTGGAGATCTGTTCCATTGACTCTCCGGAGGACTTCTCTCAGCGAGAGTCCCTGCAGATCTGGCACAGTCTCCACCGTCTGCGTTTTCAACCTAGCGAGCTCTGCGGAAGTTTTGAGTGGACTCTCCAGCACTTTCACTTGATTTTCTTGAGGTAGTTTTTTGGGATTCACTTTCTTTTGCTTCTTCACTGTAGAGGCAATCACTCGCTGTCCATCTTGGAACTCTTTTTTAATATCTTGGCTGGGGAGATTTTTTTCACTCAAGAAAACCGGCGCTAATCCTGCCTGCCTGACGGCATAAGAGGCCACTCTCGAAAAAACTGGCGCTGCCACTTGGGATCCATAGAAAGCATTTTGCTTAGGATGATCCACAGCAATGTAGATGACAAACTTTGGATCATTCGCAGGGATAAATCCGGCAAAAGAAGAGATGTAAGCCCCAGGGAGATAACCTCTTCCATTGGGATTTACTTTTTGCGCTGTTCCGGTTTTACCACCAACCAAAAATCCATCGACTTTTGCATTCACTCCAGTTCCACCCGGTGCAGTCACTCCCGTGAGCATCAATCGCATTTGCGCAGCATCACTGCTTGTTAGAACTTGGCGAAGAATCTTGGGCTCACTCTCGGTCACTCGACCCGTCTCAGGATCTCGAATGGACTGAATCAAATAGGGCTGATGAAGAACTCCACTGTTCGCAATCACAGCATAGGCATTGGCCATCTGAATCGAGTTTGCAGTCATTCCATGCCCAAAAGAAATGTTGGCCATCAAGTGCTGTCGCCACGGCAAATTTGCCAAACTGCCTCTGGGCTCGCCCGGAAGCTCCAACCCCGATTTTGCTCCAAAGCCAAAATCCAAAAGCCCTTGCCGCAAAAGTTGCGGACCAAGATCAAAAGCAATTTTCGTTGTTCCCACATTTGATGAGTAAGCTAAAATTTCAGAGGTCGTCAGCGAAGACCACTTATGTTTTGCTTCGGCTTCACGAATAATACGATCACCAACCCGCATGGATCCATTTTCTGTATTATAGCGAGTGTTTGGCGCTAACAATTTTTCTCGCAGAGCTGTTGCGACCACAAAAGTCTTCATCGTTGAGCCCGGCTCAAATGTGTCTGTGACTGTCCGATTGCGACGGACTTCTGGCGACACTTGAGCGGCACGGTTAGCATCGAAGCCCGGAAGTGTTGCAAGACTTAATACGGCAGAGGTTTTCGCATCGAGAATCACCCCATAGGCTCGTTCGGCATCAAACTCTTCCACGGCATGGATCAGTTCATTCTCCAACATGTGCTGCAGCTCTGCATCGATCGTGAGTTTGATTTCTGCCCCGTCTGGATTTTCAGCGAACATCAAGCCATCGGCAACCAGCGGACGCCCTCGAGCATCGCGCTTCACAGTGATCTTTCTCTTATTGCCCTCTAGTTGTTCATTCAATGCCAACTCAAGACCCTCGAGCCCCCGGCCCTCTTTACCCACAAAACCTAATGTGGGAGCGAGCAAAGATTCATTCGGATAAATTCTTCGAAATTCCTCAACTGTTCCCAAACCTCTGACTTCGAGTCCTTTGAGCTGCTCAGCGACTTCATGGCTCAGCTGCCTCTCAATCCAAACAAAACGGCGCTCGCTGGATTTGATCTTTTCGAAAATAGCTTTGGGATCTTCATTGAGAATTTTCCCTAATTGGCGAGCCACCACACGCTTATTTGTCATGATCTTAGGATCTGCATACAAAGAATAGCTTGTGGTTGAAATCGCGAGCTCTCGACCATTGCGATCAACAATGGCTCCCCGCCGTGAATTCAAAGTAACCTTTTTAGAAAACTGCCGGGCTTCGAGCGCTTTGAGGCGGTCATCAGGAACAATCTGCAAAGAAAATGCTCTCGCGAGAAGCAAAGTCCACAAAACTAAAATTCCTACAAAAATAAAAATGATTCGGGACTTCACTGGCTTGCTCTCACTGGCTCAGCTGTACTTCCGCTCAAGTGGATAATTTGATTGGACTGAATTCTTCGCAAAGTAAACTTTGATTGAGCCACTTTTTCAACGTGCTGGGGCCGCGTGACTTTCGCCAGCATCATCGTTTTGACTCTTTTTTCTTCGATCACTTTACGGTGATCTTGACTCAATTTTAAAATGCCATAGCCAAGTCGTCGCTCTTCCATTTGGAAGAAAACCAAACCCAGCAAAGTTGAAATCACAATCAGCACACTGAGGAAAGGTCTGAGTTCCTGCAAATTCTCTTTCATTCACCATCTCTCTCGAAAGTTCGAAGCTTCGCTGATCTTGATCGAGGATTACTCTGCTCTTCCTCTTCCGAAGGCACGATGACTTTTTTGTTCACTGGCACCCCTAAAGAAGAATCTCGAAAAAGATACTTCACAATTCTATCCTCAAGTGAGTGGAAGGTCAGTACCGACAATCGTCCTTTCGACTTTAGTCCATGAAGGATTTGTGGAATTCCTTGCTCTACTGACTGAAGCTCCTGATTCACATAAAGCCGGAGGGCCATAAAATATTGCGTGGCTGGATGAAAACCTTTTTTCCGCCACCCATCAACTCGTTCAATCAATCCCGCAAGCTGAAGCGTCGATTCGAAGGGCTTTTCTCGCCGATCATGAACAACCGCGCGAGTCACTCGATAGGGCTTAAAGAGCTCTCCATACTTCTTGAAAATGGTATTGAGATCTTCTTCGCTGTAGGTGTTGATCACTTCTGCAGCCGTCTCACCAGCTTGACTATTCATTCTCATATCTAAGGGGCCGTCATGGATAAAGCTAAAGCCTCTGCGACCTTGGTCGAGCTGTGGTGAACTCACACCCAAATCCACAAGCCCAGCATCGAATTCACCATGGACTTCCGCTTGATAGCTTGCAAAATTACTGTGAACAAGCTGCAAGCGACCTTGGGCAATTTCTTTGGAAAATTCAGCTTGAGCATAGGCAATCGCCTCGGGATCCTGATCGAAGGCAATCGCTTTCAACTGAGGAACAGAATTCAAAAAATGACGAAGATGCCCACCTCTCCCCAAAGTTCCATCAAGATATCTCGGAGAGGGGTGGCTCTGCAGCACAGGTAATAAGTGTTCAGAAATTTCATTTAACATAACTGGAATATGAAGCATGCATTGAAGGTCTCATATTCTGTGCTTGTTTGAAATTCTTTTTGCCTGCACACTGGGTGAATATGTTGGTGAATTGTCCAAAGTGTGGCTTTAGCCAGCCGAAAGACAAATATTGTGCGAAGTGTGGGGTAGATATGGATGAGTTTCATCCAGCCACCCCTCCCCTATGGAAAACCTTAGCCGGGTCTCCTGTGCTGCACGTTCTTCTTGTTTTTTTAGCCGTCACATCTTCGGTTCTGTTTATTCGGCAACATCACCGCGCAGAGCTCCGAGAGCGAGCAGAGTTTATTCAGGGCGGTCCCATCCTCGTGGAAAAGAGGAATCTTGAGGCGAGCAGTCCAGGAGAATTGGCCGAAGGAGAAGTGTCACTAGAGACCTCCTCATCCACTGCGGAAGGCGCGAAATGGAGTGAGACGCCTCCCTCGCCCTCAGGAGAATCTCCGCCCCAGGCACCCGAGTCGAAATTATCAGCAAGCTCCGAAACCACCACAGCTCCCAATACTGATCTCACTAAAAAACCAAAACTTCGCGTGAGCTACTATGAGTTACCTCGAAATTTGATCGATGATTTGGCTTTAGAAATGCAGACTGGCGGACAATACCTGCGGTTTGACGAAAGCCAATGGGGCGTGGTTCCCGATTTTCGTAAGAAAATTCAAACTTGGCAGGGCGCCCTCAACCTCGAGCAAACTGAGAAAGTCATCGAACTCAATGGCACCGAAATTCAATGGTTCAATGGACAAGATTCAGGTCTCGAATATTTCCTTCAAGCCACAGAAGAAGCTGGCCTCATTCGGGCCGAGCTCGAGATTCAGCGTGTTTTCAAAGAGGGGGAATCCAAAACTCCCATTCGCAAATCCTTCCCAGTCACTTTTGAAATTTCTGCACAGCAAGCCTTCGTTGCCACTGGTCTTCTTCCAAGAAATGCAGTTTTTGATGGCCCTAAGCCATCTGCAGGTTTTTTAAAGATCTTTAATTCAGCCCAATTTCTGTCTCGCCAGACCGAGTTTACATTGGTCTTAGAGTTTGATACACCCTCCCCACATTAGGGAGTCCACATGGCTAAAAAAGTTGAGCATTACTACGGCCCTCAAGTCACCATCTACAATCAGACTTTTCTTAATGGAATTCTCGCTGAGCTTTGCCATCCCGAAACGATGCAACCCAAGATCAATCATTTGGTCGAATTATTGTACACTCACTTGCTGACCGAAGTGATGAATGAAGTTTTTCCGAAAAAATCTAAGCAATCGCCCACGCGAATGACGGCCAGTCAATCAGGGCAATTGCTCAAATACGAAAGCTTTGATTCTGAACAAAAAGTGATCAGTGTGAACATTGCAAGAGCTGGAACCTATCCTAGCCACATCTGCTTTGATGCCCTCCATTATGCCATCGAGCCTGCTTACTTAAGGCAGGACCATATTTTTGCAGCTCGGTCGACCGATGGTAAAAATCAGGTCACAGGAACAGAAATCGGAGCCACTAAAATTGGGGGCGACAAAGAAAACTCGATTGTGCTGTTTCCTGATCCCATGGGTGCGACAGGAAACACCCTTTTAGCTGCTCTTGATTACTATAAACGGCAGGTCTCCGGGACCGCCAGAGCACTGATTGCACTTCATCTCATCGTCACCCCTGAATATCTCCAAAAAGTAATGACTCATCATCCAAATGTCCTGATCTTCGCTCTTCGACTTGACCGGGGACTCAGCCCTGAGGCAGTGTTGAGTACCGCACCAGGTAAGTACTGGGAACAAGAAAAAGGCCTCAATGAAAAAGGCTATATTGTGCCCGGAGGCGGCGGGTTTGGTGAAATTATGAACAATTCTTTTGTGTGAGGTCGAAGATGAATAACTTAAAACTCTCTCAGTATATTTCTGAAGCTGATATTCAAAAGAAGGTCAAAGAACTGGGCGCAACACTTTCACAGAAGTTCAAAGGTAAAGAGGTTGTCACGATTTGTGTCTTGAAAGGCTCATTTGTTTTTTACTCAGATCTTGTTCGAGCCATCAATTGTGATGTGTCCTGTGAGTTTTTCGGAGTGGCAAGCTATCACGGTGGTACCAAGTCATCGGGAGAAGTCAAAGTGACGCTCGACTTGCAAAACCCAATTGAAGATAAGCATGTGCTCCTTGTTGAAGATATTGTCGACACGGGAATTACGATGAACTATCTCAAGAATGCCTTGATCTCCCGAAAACCCAAGTCACTCACGACGGTGGCACTTCTTGAAAAGCCTGATGCTCTGAAAGTTCCTTGTGAGATCGACCATGTGGGCTTCAAAATCCCCAATGATTTTGTGGTTGGCTATGGTCTTGATTACCAAGGGTATTATCGAAACTTGCCTTACATCGCCCAAGTTCAAAATTTTAACTAGCCCCTTCCGGCCTCGATGAAAGTCGAGGCCCCCAGACACTCTTGTCCCTATGGTATTAAATTAACTAATAGCTCAAAACTCTTTTACTAATTGTTCCCTGACATCTTTGAAGTGCTAGCGTTTTCCCATCGACCACGGAACGGTCAAGAGGGGGAATCATGAAACTCAGAGGGCTTTTGAGTTTAGCACTATTATCTTTGCTGCTGTTACCGAACAAACATGCGCAAACGGCAGACACCACACAATACTGGATGAAAATTGAAGCGACCGATAAGTTTCAACGAAGCGTTGTTGCAGACACTGGTGTTTCAATCGAGATCTTTAGGGATGACTTCATCATCGCTGTCGGATCGGAAGCCGAAAAAAATCGAATTGAAAAACTTGGCTGGCTAATTTCTTCCTATCCCCTCACTGCCGAAATGGACTTCCCAGCAAAAGATGGCGAGTACCATAACTACATCGAACGTGAGGCTCTCCTGAAATCACTCCATCAAAAACTTCCCCAGCAGACCCAGTTGTTCAGCATTGGAAAATCTATTGAAGGAAGAGACATTCAGGGAATTCGGATCTCAGGAAATCTTACTCAGGCTGATCAACTTCCTGCCTTAATGATCATGGGAGGCCATCATGCTCGAGAGCACTTGAGCATCGAAACAGCCCTGCGAATTGCCAAGCAGCTCGTCGAGGACTATGCCGCTGGGGACGCTCGAGTCATGTCGCTCATTAACCACAGAGATATCCACATTATTCCTGCAATCAATCCCGATGGGCAGGAATACGACATCAAAGATGGTCGTTATAAAATGTGGAGAAAAAATCGAAGAGCCAATTCAAACGGAACTTATGGCGTTGATCTCAACAGAAATTATGCCTTTCAATGGGGCACTGGTGGCTCAAGTAAGGATCCCAACAGTGATACTTATATGGGACCCCGTCCCTTCAGTGAGCCAGAGACTCAAGCGGTTAAAAACTACGTGGAAGCTCATGAAAACATCTCGATTCTGCTCTCGCTGCACACATTCTCTCAATTGATTCTCTATCCTTGGGGTCATACCTATGATCCGATCACACAGCAGAATGACCGCAGAGTCCATGAAGTGATGGCTCAAAAGATGGCCGAGTGGAATGGATACAAACCACAGCAAAGCTCTGACCTCTACATCGCATCTGGTGATACAACAGATTGGTCTTACGGAGAGCATAAGATCATTTCATTCACTTTTGAACTTGATCCTGCCAACAACGGATTCGGCGGCGGTGGGTTCTATCCAGGAGCTGGAGTCATTCGCGAAGTGGTTGAGAAAAACTATCAACCGATCCTTTATTTGTTAGATTATGCAGACAATCCCTACCGCGTTCTTGATGGTGGCGGGATTTCGTTTCCTCGTTAAGGTATCTTCAGAACTTGGCCGCTTTTAATCTCATTCGGAGACTCGAGATTGTTGGCGGCCAAGATTTCTTTCACAGGTACACCAAACTTCGCTGAAATTCGGTTCAAATTATCGCCCCGTCGAACTTTATATTCTTTCACTTTTTCAGACCCTGAGCTCTGTGGTTGGTTCTCCACATCTGCTTGCCGAGCGAGCTTCAATGACTCTGAGCTTTCCAGTTCTTTTTCAATGGCGCTGAGCTGTGCTTTGGGAACTGAAATAATAACTCCCCCTGGAAGAGATTTCTTCCCACGCCGAGCTAATCGAGTGATGTGAGGATTAAAAACTTGCGCTCTCAAATCATCTCCACCAAACCATCTTACCAAATCACTGTACTGAACAGCTTTGGGAAGCTTCAATTCCACATCATCGAGGGTCTGCGACCAAGTCACATTACCCAGGTATCTGGGTGCATTTCTCTCCACCTCGAGAGCGGCGAGAAAAGAAGCATAAAAGTTTCTTGAGGCAAAACCAAAGCTTTTACGAGATTGCACATTCTTCACAAGTTCACCGATGTCGCGCGTATTGTAGCGCTTGGTCAGCTTCTGAATACCAGTCGGGCCATGATTGTATCCCGTCACGGCCAGTGGCCAGGCTTTCAATTGATTGTAATTCATCCTTAAAACTCGCGCTGCCATGCGAGTCGCCGCCACAGGGTGATTTCGCATGTCCACGACATCACTTTTTCGATGATACATTTTCATGGTTGAAGGCATGATCTGCCAGAGACCTGATGCTCCCACTTTTGAGCGCGCCAAAACGTTGAATGAGCTTTCCACAAAAACCATTCTTGTCAGTTCGATGGGGACGCCAAACTCTCTGAAGATTTTTTCAAACTCTTCGAGGTACCTTCCTGAAAAGAAGATGCCTTGAATCATTCGATCTCTTTGTCCCAACTGAAATCTCATTCGATTCTTTCCTGCGGCTTCAAGAAACTTCTTAGGTTCATCGACCTTTTGAAAATAGTCCCACAGACGCTTTTCATCACCTGTCAAATCCTCACCACTCTTCACTGTATGAAGCTTCTTGAGAATAGCGGTGTAGTAAGCTCGTTTCTCTTTCAAATGCTTCTCTTTCAGTCTTTCTTTTTGAAAAACATTGAGGTCGGTTCGAGCGACAATCGGAGAAAAGTCGATCTCCTCGTAAATCATATCAATATTTTCAGCGTCATGGAGGACACCCTGGTCTGTCGTGTACTTCGAATAGATATCGATCCAAAATTTAACTTGTGTTTCTAATCCCGCCGGCACGGCAAAAGCTTCTTCAGACCAACCCAGAGCGCCTTGCTGATCATTATAGATAGGGGCCCTCCACGGACGAGCCACGGTAAGACTCTGCTCTCCTGCGATTTGATCATGGGAAACTGGTGTTTCTTCATCGGAACCAGTTTCTTGGGCCTGCACACTGAAAGAAACAAAAAGCACTAATAGGAGTCTCTTGAACATTTAATCCACCAACTGAGTTGCAAGTTCATCAAAGAAAGCTCTCACCTTCCACTCATCGGCAGATCCGTTATAGATAAACACGAACGGAAGTACAGTTCCCTCCTTTCGTCCAGCATATCCCGCGAGAGAAATGACATTCGTCAAATATCCGGTTTTCGCACGAACATGGCGTTGGCCATCCGTTCCTTTCATGCGATTTCTTAAGGTTCCATCAATCCCCGCAATGGGAAGAGAAACCGCAAACTCAGGCTGATACTCAAAATGATTTTTCATGTCAGCCAGCACCGCCCAAAGAGCGTAAGCTGACATTCTATTGTCCCTCGTGAGTCCAGAAGGATTAAAAACTTCATATTGTTCAGAAGGAACACTGAGCGACTTCATATACTCATTCAGAGATTCCATTCCACCCGCAATGGTCCCTATCCCCTTCTTTTGAGATGCCATCAGCTTGGTTAGCATTTCAGCCACATAATTGTTTGAGAATTTATTCATGTCGGTAATCATTGCTTCGACTGGCTTACTTTCGAACTCGGCAAGAACTCGAGCTCCCGAAGGAGTTTTTCCGGAAGTCACTTTTCCAGCAACTTTAATTCCTCTTTGCGCGAGAAAAGCCTTTAAATTAGAACCACTCCAAATATCTGGACGAGAGATATTTTTATAAACAACGACTTCTTTGCTCTCGAGAGCAATGGTGCCGCCCACGACCAGATAGTCACCCACCTTGTCGTCTTCTCTTTCAACATTAACATTCGTTTTTCCGCCTTTTGCGACCGTCTTAATTTGTCCCTTTAGCCGAATGTAATCATTTTCTGGATCTACAAAGACCTGGGCAGGATCTCCAACCTTCAGTCCTGGTCGAACAAAAACATTAACGCTATTCCAATTGAAGGACATGGCCCCCGTCGGTGCATCATAGGCC
>JBKCXY010000129.1:0-3071 GCA_046315835.1 Pseudobdellovibrionaceae bacterium
GAAAAAAGATAACCCCAGAACTCAATGCGCTCTTGGCGGTTGAAAGAATAATACCGAGGGCAAAAGCTCAGAATATCCTCAGACCCAAAAATGAGGTCTTCACCATGCTGATCGATCGCCTCAAAAAGATGCATTCTCCAGCTTCGGGGTTGGGGTGAGCCTTGCTCCCAGCTCAAGCTTTTGTAAGCACTATAGTCTGTCGTGACAGGGCCTTGAGGGTCATTGGATCCACGAGGTTCATCTCCTGAAGGGGCGCAGCCCAAAAGCAGGATCAAACTGAAAGCGGCGAAGAGACTTTTCATGGCCCGAATTCTCGTGATGAGAAGCTCAGAAGACAAGTGTGTTTCTGGCCGAGACAGATTATTTAAGAATTCATTAGAATTTTGGGTCTCCCCTCTAGGTTTCTTTTGATCTGGCCGAAAGTCTAGATGGAGCAGGGCAAAACAAACTTGGAGGATTCGTGGCACGTCAGGTCTTCTTCCTCGGTATCTTGGTTCTCGGAACAGTTATCCTTATTTATCAGAACTATGCTTATCTCTAAAGACACGACCTCTGGGGCAACCGCCAGCGAGCCTCAAACGAGGCTCTCTCTTTAGTTGATCAACAATTAGACAGGCGAAAGACACTTTTTGTTGGGGACCAGTTGAATGCCCCTGAGGATGTCAGTTCCTCATTTATTTCCCATTAGTCCTAAATATTTGTCTCATTCTGAGACACCGTCTTTGGCACAGCGGTTGCTCTACCTTCTTGTGGCAGAGGAGGAATTTATGAAATGGTTTTACAAAGCACTTTGGTTTTCAGCCCTATTGGCAGTTTCAGCAAGCACAATGGTGGCTTGTGGAAAAAAGGATAAGAATAATTCGAATGTCGCAATCAGTGGAAATATCTCATCTGATGGCAACGGAGTTGTGAGCACATCCGTGATCAACGGAATGCAAACACAGATTCAGCTCTCTCGAATTCAAAGAAACATGACGAACACAGGATACAACCCTGGCTATGGCACAATGTCAGGCCCTCTCCAAATTGAAGTTCTGATCAATAATATGATGGGACCTATGTTAACCGTGTACCCAAGCTCATACTCTTCGAATTCTCGTCAATCAACAGTCGTCGGAAACGTGAGAGTGACCTACGAAGCGCTTTGTGCGGATTATGTCTGTGATAATGTCGTGATCAACACTTACTATGAGTTCTCAGGCAGCCAAGAAGTAAAACAAATTGGTGTATTGAAGCTCATGTCACAGAATCGCATCCGAGCCGCACACGAAAGACTCTTGTCTCAAGGTGCTTTGATGAGTGCTGATCAGATGAAGAATCAGCTCTTACAGCAAGCTGGGAATAACTAAAGTTCTTTCAGAACCATTCAACTTTCTCTGCTCTAAAAAGGGACGCTCCATGCGTCTCTTTTTATTTTATCTTCGAGATCTGATTGAGCTGGCCTTCTCTTTCAAGGCGACTGCCTTGAGCCTTAGTCCCAGGATCATCTTCAACAAAAAAGATTTTAAATTGAGGATCCCCACCACTCCAATGCCAGGCCATCTCAGCGCACATCCGGCAAGGCTTGAGTGTCACGACCATGAAGCAGCCTGTTTGAAAGCTTGAATTTTGAAAGCAACAAACCTCAGCATGTAAAGTTTTGTTCACATAGTTATTGGCGTAGCTCGCTTTGATGAGCTCTCCCTCTCGGCTGAAAATAGCTGCGGCAATTCTCCGGTTGTAGTCATGCCGAACGTCACCTCGCTCAATCCGATCTAGCTGCTTCATCAAAAGGGGACTCAATATTTGAGCAAAGGAACCAGGTGACAATTTATTCATGCCGCGTTCTTGACCCTGGCCTTGGCGCTGTATTTGGTTTTGTTTCAAAGTTCTGAATCGAGCCGATTCAAACTCGCTTAATTGCTTCGCAAGCTCCTCTTCGGGGAAAAGATCTTTCAAGGGCAGATTCGATGCAAATTTAGGCAGATGGTGAACTGAAGTTAGGGTGAGATCCACAACTTGTTTCCCTTGAGCGAGAACTTGTGCTTCGTCAAACTCGGATTGATCTTGAACACGCTTAGCTGCAAGGAACACCATCGCTCTTTCAAAATCAGTGACAGTTCCTGTGGTGTAAATTTTTCGTCGCAGGATAAAGAAAGAAAGATCTTTATGAAGATCAAAAAGTGTCTGAATCAGCAGGGTGACTGGAGCATGGGGCCAGCCAGTCTGGCGAACACCGCTGGCTTTGTAGACTCTATTTTCATGTTCGACCCACGCAATTTGTTGCCTCATGGGAGGATTATCCGCTAAAGCATGGGCGTGATCAAAAACAGACTCGAAAAAAATAGGAAAAAACTGGAACCCTGGGCTCAACGCATTGGAACTGAGGCCTACCGAATCTATGATCGCGATATTCCAGAGTATCCTTTTATTCTTGATCGCTATGGAAGCTCCTTTGTTGTCTATGATAAGTCGGAAGAGATTGATCAAGGCAAAGGCCACTTCGAGCTGTTCATCCAAGCGGTGAACGAAGTTTTTAAACCAGCCACTGAAAAGCTTTACTTGAAAAGACGTGAACGCCAAAAAGGCGACCAGCAATACACTCGTCTTGATCAAGCTGAAGAATTCTTTCTTGTTCGAGAGGGATCAGCGCAACTGAGGGTGAATCTCTCGGACTATCTTGATACGGGTTTATTTCTTGATCATCGGCCGCTGAGGCATCGTCTTTTTAAAGAGTCTCGTGATTTGGAAATTCTCAATCTCTTTTGCTACACGGCATCTGTCAGTGTTCAAGCTGCTTTGGGTGGTGGGATGACCACTTCTGTTGATATGTCTGGGACTTATTTGGATTGGGCCTTTGAAAATTTTAAGGCGAACCAGCTTTCTGTAGAGAAACTTGGTCCCAAAGGGGAAAGAGAAGTATTTAATGCTTTCTCACAAACCATCAAATCAAAGGGTCATTTGTTGATTCAAGATAATGTCGTTGAGTGGTTAAAAAAACCTTCACAACAATTTGATTTAATCTTTCTGGATCCTCCCACTTTTTCAAATTCTAAAAAAATGGAAGAGAGCTTTGATGTGCAACGAGATCA
>JBKCXY010000130.1:0-3379 GCA_046315835.1 Pseudobdellovibrionaceae bacterium
CCACTGAGGGCCACCCAACGGAAAGGCCCACTGCCTTTACAGAAAAGCGGGCGAATGTAAGCAGGCACAAATCCAGGGAATTCGAAAGCGTCTTTCACGCCGACCTCCAGAGCCCTGGCTCGTAAATTGTTTCCGTAATCAAAAGTAATCGCTCCGCGCTTTTGCATCTCTAACATTCCGCGCACGTGTTTCGCCATGCTTGCGTAAGCAGCGTCCAAATACGCTTTCTGATTTTCTTTTCTAAACACGGCCGCAGTCTCAACAGAATAACCTTCAGGAATATATCCCACCAAAGGATCATGGGCCGAAGTCTGATCCGTGAGTAGATCTGGAATAAAACCTTTTTCCAAACACTGATGAATCACTGTGGCCACATTGCCTTGAAGAGCAATGGACTTTGCCTCGCCGCTCGATGTGTACTTGCGCACTCGCGAGAGAGCATCATCCAAATCTGTCGCCACTTCGTCGACATACTTCGTTTCAAGTCGCTTCTGAATTCGAGTCGGATCAATTTCAATGGCGAGCACACAGGCTCCGGCGAACACTCCAGCCAGGGGCTGAGCTCCGCCCATCCCACCAAGACCGCCAGTGAAAATCACTCGGCCTTTGAGATCTCCGCCAAAGTGCTGCCTTCCTGCTTCCACAAAGGTTTCGTAAGTTCCTTGGATAATCCCCTGAGTGCCGATGTAAATCCAAGAACCTGCCGTCATTTGGCCGTACATCATCAGGCCTTTTTTATCGAGCTCATGAAAGTGATCCCATGTCGCCCACTTCGGCACTAGGTTGGAATTTGCAAGAAGAACTCTGGGAGCATCTTCATGAGTTTTTAGAATTCCGATGGGCTTTCCACTTTGCACCAGCAAAGTTTCATTATTCTCAAGAGTTTTCAGAGCTTCCAAAATTTTGTCGAAGCTTTCCCAGTTTCTCGCAGCTTTTCCAATGCCACCATAAACCACAAGCTCTTCAGGATGCTCAGCCACTGACGGGTCCAAGTTATTTTGAATCATGCGAAAAGCAGCTTCCTGCTGCCAACCCTTGCAGTGCAACTTTGTTCCCGTAGGAGCTTTCACCACTCGTCGACCTTTTGAGCTTCCTGAATCCAACGCCATTTTTTAAACTCCGCTTACATGAAAAAGCATCCCCTCAGGGATCCCTTCAAAGTTAAAACTCTTTCTAAAATTCTAAATCTACACCCATGTTTTCCAGAATAAGATTAGAGGCAATCATTTCTTTAATTTTTGCCACATCCTTTGCGAAAACTCGGTCTTCTTTGGCAAAAGGAACTTGCTTGCGAATCAAATCGTAAGCTTTCTTCACTGCCGAAGAAGGCACCAGTGGCTTCAGTAAATCCAAGGCCTGACTTGCAGAAAGCATTTCCATGGCCACGACATTTTCACAATTTCCAATAATGGAACCAAATTTTCGAGCTGCAATTGTCCCCATGCTGACATGATCTTCTTTGTCCGCACTGGTCGGAATACTATCCACGCTGGCTGGATGGGCCAGAATTTTATTTTCACTGACAAGGCTTGCTGCGGCCACTTGCACGATCATGTGTCCTGAATTCAATCCCCCATTGGGAGCTAAAAATGCTGGTAACTCACTCATGCTGGGATTAATCAATTTTTCAATCCGGCACTCTGAAATATTCGCCACCGCCGAAGCTGAAATCGCCGCAAAATCTAAAGCAAAGGCCACGGGCTCTCCGTGGAAATTTCCACAGGAGAGAACTTTGTTCTCAGAAGCAAACACCAAAGGATTATCCGTCGATGAGTTCGCTTCGGTCTCAAGCACTTTCCAAACATAGCCTAAAGAATCTTTAGCTGCCCCATGGACCGCAGGCATGCAGCGAAGTGAGTAGGCATCTTGAACTTTGTTACAGTTCGCGTGGCTTTCAGCGATGGTCGAAGTCGAACCCAAAAGTTTCAGCAAATTTCTGGCTGTTTTCGCTTCTCCTGGGTGAGGCCGAGTGGCTGCAATCAAAGGATCAAAGGCCGAGCGTGATCCTCTCAGCGCTTCCAGTGACATCGCTCCTGCGAGATCTGTCATCCACAAAAATCGTCTCGCTCTCCAGGCAGCAAGCATACCGACAGCTGTCATGACTTGGCAGCCGTTGATCAAAGACAAACCTTCTTTGGCTTTCAAAGTCAGCGGCTCAATTCCTTTGGCTTTGAGAACATCGCGAGCTTCTTGCACTTCACCTTGCTCGGTCCAAACTTCCCCTTCGCCAATCAAACCCAGGGCTAAGTGTGATAGCGGTGCTAAATCTCCACTCGCCCCCACACTTCCCTGACAAGGAATCACCGGCAAAACATCGGCTTTTAAAAACTCGAGAATCTTTTCAACCACGGCAGGACGAATTCCACTGTGGCCACGGACCAAGGCATTGGCTCGCAAAAACATGATGGCCCGAGTTTCTTCTTTGGTGAAAGGTGTGCCGATCCCTGCACAGTGAGAGCGAATCAAGTTTCTCTGCAAATCTTCAATCTGCGCATCAGAAATTCGGACCGAGCTAAAAGCCCCAAAACCGGTGTTCACGCCGTACATCACTTCGCCCGTGGCAATCCGTCCTTCGATATAGGATCTCGAATCTTGCATCTTTTGGCGAGCCTCGCCACTCAAAGCGACTTCGACTTTGCGGTGAGCGACTTTCCAAACAAGATCAACAGTGACATTTTCCCCAGTGAGGTTCCAAACATTTTGAGACATTCTAAGATTTCCTTAAACTTTCAATCGCAGTTTTATATTTTTGAACGAGGTGAGTTTCACCCGCTCTTTCATGAGATTCTTTTTTAAAAACATAAGAGCCAGCTACCAACACATCCGCGTGAGCGAGATACGGTAAAGAACGATCATTCACTCCGCCATCCACTTCGATCAAGTACCGGTGCCCGTGCTCGGTTCGCCAAGCCACCAGCTCTTCAATCTTCGCCACTTGATCTTTCATGAAATCCTGTCCGCCAAACCCCGGCTCCACAGTCATGACAAGAACAAGATCCACCAATTGCAAATAAGGTTTCAAATCTTTCACCGGAGTCCCCGGGCGAAGAGTGATTCCAGGATGAGCTCCCATCTTACGAATTTCCTGTAAAACATAACCAGGATCCTTTGTGCTTTCGACATGAATCGTGAGCCAGTCAGCTCCGGCCATCACAAACTCGGCCGCATACTTTTCAGGCTTCTCAATCATTAAGTGCACATCAAGCGGGACCTTCGCCACTTTCTTGAGTGACCTTACGACGGGAATTCCGATGGTGATGTTGTTGACGAAGTGTCCGTCCATCACATCGACATGAAGCCAATCAGCTCCAGCCGATTCGACAGTTTTAATTTCAGTTTCCAGATTTGCAAAATCTGCCGACAAAATAGAAGGCGCAAT
>JBKCXY010000131.1:0-22315 GCA_046315835.1 Pseudobdellovibrionaceae bacterium
GCACAAGATCACCGAAAGCAACATTGAGGACGCGCTCAAAGAAATTCGCATGTCTTTGCTCGAAGCCGATGTGAATTTTCGAGTGGTGAAAACCTTCATCGACCGCGTGAAAGCGAAAGCCGTCGGTGAAAAAGTCATCGACGGAGTCAACCCTGGTCAGCAATTTATAAAAATCGTTCATGATGAATTGGTGCAAGTTCTTGGCGGCGGAGCCGTCGATATCAACTGCCGCGAGAACCCTTCTGTCATCTTTATGGTCGGTCTGCAAGGAGCGGGTAAAACCACTTCGACAGCAAAACTCGCTCTCCATATTCGTCAGAAGCTCGGGAAAAAGCCAGGGCTTGTTCCTGCTGATGTGTACCGACCCGCAGCCATCGAGCAACTTCAGACTCTGGGAAAGCAAAATAACTTACCCGTGTTTCCTTCCGAGCAAGCTCAAAAGCCTGAACAAATTTTGGAAGCAGCTAAAAAATGGGCCAAAGAGAATATGGTCGAAGTGGTTCTGGTGGATACCGCAGGCCGACTTCAGATCGATGAATCCCTGATGGGAGAACTCGCTCGCTTGAAAGAAATTTGGCAGCCCCAGGAAGTTTTGTTGGTGGCTGATGCCATGCTCGGTCAGCAGTCCGTGAATGTGGCGGAGGGTTTTCATAAACTGTTGGGTCTTACGGGTTTGGTTCTCACGAAAGTGGACGGGGACGCCCGCGGAGGAGCTGCACTTTCGATCCGCGAAGTCACTGGGATCCCCATCAAGTTCCTCGGCGTCGGTGAAAAAGTCGCCAACCTCGAAGTCTTCCATCCTGATCGGTTAGCTTCAAGAATCCTAGATATGGGGGATGTTCTGAGTTTGGTGGAAAAAGCTCAAGACATGATCGATCAAAAGTCCGTCCAGGAATCCGCCAAGAAGATGATGAAAAATCAGTTCACTTTGGATGATTTCTTGTCCCAAATTCAGATGATGAAGAAGATGGGCGGCATCGAAGGAATCTTGAAATTTTTACCCGGAGCCGGGCAGCTTCAGAAGCAGCTCGCAGGGATGACCCCTCCAGATAAAGAAATGAAGAAGATCGAAGCCATCATTTTTTCAATGACCCTCCAAGAGCGGAAGAATCCCTCTGTTTTGAACGCGTCGCGACGAGAGCGCATTGCAAAGGGCTCAGGGACACAGGTTTCTGATATCAACCGCTTCATTAACCAGTTTGAGCAGTCTAAGAAGATGATGAGTTCCATGATGAAAATGGGGATGGGGCGCGGAGGAATGAAGTTTCCGTTTTGATCTTGCAACCCAGGGCAAAAACAAGTAAATACCTTGGGTTCATTTGATGAGGCATAAGCCTTTTGAAAGGATTTTTACTGTGGCAGTTACGATTCGCTTAGCACGTATGGGCACTAAGAACTCTCCTAAATATCGTATCACAGTTGCGGATCACCGCAGATTTGTGAAACACAAGTTCCTCGATGTTTTGGGCTACTACAACCCAACTCCTTCTGGAAAAGACAAAAAAGTTGAGTTGGATCTTGCTCGTGCAAAAGAGTGGATTGCTAAGGGTGCTCAGCCGACAGATACTGTGAAGTATGTGATTAAATTGGCTGAATCCGGCAAATAAGTAGTTTTCTTAACACACTCTTAATTGGCATAAGACATTTAGTTTGTATAAATAAACTCACAGATTAAAGTCCGTGGGTTTATTTTTTTTGGGCTCCCGGTGTTGTTAATTCTGTTGTGGAGGTGGGACGTGGATACAGCTAGCTTGAAAGAACTCGTAGAGTTTATGGCAAAATCCCTCGTGGATGAGCCAGATCAAGTGGAAGTCAATGAAGTCGCTGGAGAGCAGACGACCGTTGTTGAGCTCAAAGTTGCTAAAAATGACTTGGGTAAAGTGATTGGCAAGCAGGGGCGCACAGCTCGCTCCATGAGAACGATCTTGAACGCGGCTTCGACGAAGCTTCAAAAGCGTTCCGTTCTTGAAATTGTTGAGTAAGCAGAGTAGTTCACCTTTCCATAGGTGAACTCATGAAAGACTCACGTCAAAAGAACTCTGGAATCAGCACAACTTTCAGAGACGTTGCTAAAATCAAAGACGCTCACGGGCTCAAAGGCGAGCTCTACATTATTTTTTTCACCGAAGAATCAGACTGGATCGAGCAAGTCACTGAGTATCGAATCCAAAATCTCAAGAAAACCTACGCTGTGAAATCCTCTAAGCCCCACAAAGATGGGTACATTTTCAAGTTTGAAGGTGTCGACAATCGCAATCAATCGGAAGCTCTGAAAGGTCAGCTCCTGGCTGTTCCTGAGGATACTTTTGAGAGCGAAGAAGGGGAAACGATCTTTCTTGAGGAAATTCTTGGTTTTGAAGTGATCGATCAAAACTTAGGCTTATTGGGTGAGATCAAGGGCTTCGGGGACAATGGGGCCCACGACCTGCTTCTGATTGAAATCAAGGGAAGACCGTTCGAGATTCCTTTTGTCGAAGAATTCGTCGTCGACATTGACTACGATTTACAAAAAGTTCATCTGAAACTGCCTGAAGGACTCATCGAAAGTCAGTATGACACAGATTAATGTGGTGACGCTGTTTCCAGAAATGATTGAGAGTGCGATCCAATATGGGTTGTTGGGACAATGTTTGAAGAAGCAGATTTTGTCGGTGCAAACAATGAATCCGAGGACGTTCACTTCGGATCTTCACAAAACCGTTGATGACCGCCCCTTCGGTGGTGGCGACGGCATGGTGATGCTGGCAGAGCCACTGAAAGATGCTGTTCTTCATCTTAGATCAACAAACAAGCTCGGTCGGTTGGTGTATCTCTCTCCGCAGGGAAAACCATGGAACAATGATCTTGCTCGGGAATTTTCTAAAGAAGAAAAAATCACCTTAGTTTGTGGACGGTATGGGGGAGTGGATCAGCGCTGGATCAATTGGTCAGGCGCTGAGGAAGTCTCCATTGGCGACTATGTGCTCAATGGGGGAGAACTTGGGGCCTTGGTTGTCATTGAAAGTCTCTCTCGGTTTCTGCCGGGTGCTTTAGGGCATGACCAGTCAGCTCATCACGATAGTTTTAATCTGGGGCTTCTTGAAGAGCCGCAATTCACTCGTCCCCGAGAATTTGAAGGAGAATTAGCCCCGGAGATTCTCCTTGGGGGCCACCATGCAAAGATTCAAGACTGGAAAAACAGCCTTCGTCTGCTGGTCACGCTTTTCAAGCGCCCAGATTTGATTGATCAGCGGATTACTCCGCAGCAAAGAAGAAGGGCGGCCGATCTTTTCTGCCAGCTCAGTGCTGATGAAAGACAGGTTTTAGGACTTTCTGGCTTAGCCACAGAAGAGGTTGAGAGATGGAAAACTTAGTCCCTCGGATGGCTTTAGGACTCGTCCACTATCCCATCCTTGATAGTCAAAAAAAGATCGTGGCCACCAATATCACTAATTTTGACATCCATGACATTGCAAGGGCTTCGACCGTCTATGGGGTTGAGAAGTACTTCATCATTCACCCTCAAAAAGAGCAGCTCATGTTTGTGGAAAGAATCTTAGATCACTGGCGGGTGGGGACAGGGGCTAAATATAACCCCTATCGACGGACAGCGCTCAAGAACGTCGTACCCGCAGAGACCGTGCAAGAGGCCCTCCAGAACTGGGCTCCACCCACAAAGCCATTAGTGATTGCCACCCACGCCAGGCCCGTACCTGGGGTGAAATCCTGGTCAATTTCAGAACTCAGAGAGAAGATGCGTGAACCAGAACAGGGGCTCCTTTTGCTCTTCGGAACTGGCTTTGGCCTGACCGAAGAGTTTATGCAGTCCTGTGATGGGGTTTTGGAGCCACTCAAGGGGGCTCCGCCCAATGATTTTAGGCATTTATCTGTCCGATCAGCTGTAAGTATCTATCTTGACCGGCTCATGGGACCATGGTAACTGTCTTTCTTCTTAAAAAGGACGAGAATTATGGCAAAAGCGAAAAGCGTAAAGAAAGCAAAACCTGCAGTTGAAACGAACCTGATTCGTCGCGTGACACAAAAAGCTGCGAACAAAGCAATTTCTGAGTTTCGCACAGGCGACACTGTGAATGTGTTCGTCAAAGTTAAAGAAGGCGAAAAAGAAAGAACCCAGGTTTACAAAGGAATCGTGACTAAGCTTCAGGGTTCTGGCGCATCTCGTTCCTTCACTGTTCGCAAAATTTCTGCGGGTGTTGGTGTTGAGAGAACTTTCCCATTCAACAGCCCTGCTGTTGAAAAAGTAGAGACTCTCACTACTGGGAAAGTTCGTCGTTCAAGACTTTACTTCTTGCGTGGTCTCGAAGGTAAGGCTGCGAAGATCAGTTCTGAACTGGTTTCTCAAGTTTCTGCCTCTGAAGCTGCTGCAGAATAGTTTGTTGCAGGCATTCCAAGTTTGAAAAAAAGCTCTCCCTGTGAGAGCTTTTTTTATGTCCAAAAATCTTGAATACGTCGATTATACAAATTTTAACCCAGCCCCTGTCCTTGGCCTTGATGAGGTTGGCAGGGGTTGTCTTGCGGGACCCGTGGTGGCTGCCGCAGTGGTGGTGACTGATCCGAATATCTTAGTGGGACTCACTGACTCGAAACTCTTGTCCGAGAAGCGCAGGAATGAACTTTCAAAAATCATTTTAGAAACACAAGTCACCGGCATTGCTGAAGCAAGTGTCGCTGAGATTGAAGAGCTCAATATTCTGCATGCAAGTTTACTGGCGATGCACAGAGCCGCTCTGAAGGTGGAAGAAAAACTCGGTCAAAGATGCGGGCATTTATTGATCGATGGCACCTACAAGATCCCAAATTGGAAAGGACCTCAAACTTGTCTCATCAAAGGGGATCTTCGCTGCCTTCCGATTTCTGCAGCAAGTATCATCGCCAAAGTTTACCGAGATGATTTAATGAAGCGATTGGGTGCTGAGTTTCCCCAGTACCAGTTTGAAAAACATAAGGGCTATGCCAGTGAAACACATCGAACGGCCATTCAAAGCTTTGGACCAAGCCCCCATCATCGACGAACCTTCGGTGGGGTTAAAGAATACTTGGCGAGTCGGACGTGAAGAAGAGGATTTTGCTTTAGCTCAGCTTCTCGCAAAAAAGTATACCCTGATTGATCGCAATAAGAAGTATTTCGGGATCGAAGTGGATCTTGTTGTTCGTGATTCAGAAGGCTGTTTGGCTGTTGTCGAAGTGAAGTCAGCACCGCGAGAAGCCTTTGAATCCGTTCGGCTTTCCCAAAGTCAGCGACAAAGGTACCGAAGAGTTCTCAAATATTTATGTGAAGTTGAGCCGACCTACGGGCTTTTGGTTTTCTCAGATGTGAAGCAAGAAATAATCAGCGTTCATCTGATGTTCGAGTGATTAGAATCCTAAATTATCGGGAAGTGCAGGTTTGGTTTCCCCATCCCAAATGAAGCCGAAATTGAACTTAAACTTCGGATCACCACCCGTGACCTGATACTGATTGAGATTAATGTACCAACAGTCTCCTGGAAGCTTGAGCTGGGCGCCATAGCCCCAAGAGGCAATGTAACTTTTCCCTTCCCCAGGATTCGCATCATAAGTGGCCTTGCCAATAAAATCCAAATAGCGAAGCCCCTTCTTGAGAGTCAGAGTGTAAGTCTCAGTTCTCGTGCTGCGATCGACTTCCGATTGGCCAGGAGTCACATTGAAACTGAGGATTTGCCAAAGCTCCACGTAATCTTGCTTACGATCGATCAGCCTAACACGTGTTGAAGTATTTGAAGCTCGTTGATAGGGGAAGTAACTGGCGCGTTGGTAAACTTCAATTTGATCGAGATTAACACGAAGTTCTGAAAGTAAATTAGACCAGGGCTGAGCTTGTTCAGAAAAGCGCTCGGCCTGATAGGCATCGTAGGATTGAGCGAGGCGCCAAGTGAGAAACTGTCTGTAAGTAGGAGACTCGCCAATCCATCTCTTGTCAGTGAATTTATTGGTCAGTGAAAAGGTGACGAGTTTTCGATCGCTCACGCGGTCATCATAATCAAATTGCAAATTATAGGGGCCATTGAGATCTGAGTCCGAGACGTTTTCACCACCGAAAAAGGGGCTATCTGATTCTTGAGAAAGACCAAAGAAAGGATGTTTTGGATGATAAAGCCATGGGATGGAAGTGAGAGTGAGCTCAGGCTGAATTTCATGTTTCATGCGCTCAGATTTGGGCGAACTGAGGTCACCATAGACTCGGGAGAACTGGGTTCTCGCTGCAATTTGAGCTCTCAGGTACTGGCGAGTGTTTGTGCGGTCTTCTCCGACAGGAAAAGTGTACTGGGTCGCACGATAGGTGAGTTTAGGGAGGATATCTAAATATCCGATTTTGAAAGGACGGTACAGAGTCGGCTTGAAATCAAAGCGCTGGCCAGTCCTGATCAAATCTTTTTCAGGATTGTAAGAGCCATCTCTCTGAGCGTAGCATTCAGGAAATTTTTCCCAATCCTTAGTTGAGCATTGTGGGATTGAGCCCCCTGGTTGCAAGTAACGATCATTGTTGGGATTGTTAGGATCCGGTGCGACGTTGAGATCATCATAGGCGAAATTACTTCGCGCAAAATTCACATAATTCAAATCGAGTGACCATAGAAATTCACTCTCGCCCATTTTTGTTTGGGTTTGGGAGAATTTTAATTCAGGAAGACGGTGCACAGAGAAATTATTTCCAGACAGAGGGTCCGATTGAAGGAGATTTTTGTAATATGAGGTATCAATCATGAACTGCTGATTCAGCGTGTTTTTTGTGAGAGAAGTTCTCGACTCCATGGCGGGGTCACCATCTAAAATCTGAAGCTCTTCCGGAAAGTCTTTATTGTATTGAAGGTCGCTGGCATTGGCGAGATTGGCTCGGTGGACAAAACCTTCGGGGAGCTCATAGTAGTGGTCATAACGGAGGAACCAGCGATTGACCAAGGCTCCCCTGTTCTGGGGTGGGCGAAAAACATTCAATCGATTTTCGTTCGCAAACACCTTGTCTTGAAGGTAACCCATATCGAGCTCACCACTGGAAGTTTCGTTCAATACGTAGCGATAATTCATCAGGCCTTTAGGGCCGCGCCGTTCATAGTTCTTGATCGTCCAAGTGGAATCTTGTGAGCGAGACATGACCCAATAAAAACTTTGAGCGATGGCAAGTCCACCAGATCCTGATTGCTCAAAACCGGGAGTGAGAAGGCCGCTCTGTCGGTCCGATTTCAGAGGCACAATCAAGTAAGGAAGCCAGAAAACGGGAACTCCGCCAAAGCGAAGCAAAGAGTTTTTAATATAAGCATAGCCCCCAAGCTCGGCTCGAATACTTTGTCCTGAAAAGGACCAAGCCTCAGGGCAGGTTGTGCAAGTCGTGTATTTGGCGTTATCCGAGATATAATCTGTCGCAGACGTTTTTTTGATCAAGTTCCCTTCGAAAATAACTTGCCCGCTTTGGACGTAGCCGTCAAAAATAACGCCCGTTTCGGTTTCATAATCCAGAATGACTCTTTGACCACCGATGGTGGCTTTTTCTGTAATGACTGTCACGTTGCCAACGGCATCGACAGATTTGCTCCGAAGATTAATTTTCGCGCGATCGGCCGAAAGCTGTTGATTCTGAAAGACAATTTTAACGTCCCCGTCGAGCTCAACAATGTCTGTGTCCGAGTCTCTTGAAAATGATTTGGCGTTGATAATGATTCCTTGAATGCGAGCAAAGTTAGGTCCCGCTGAGGATTGTGCTTGGGCGCGGTAGGCCCCGCTCAGGAGAAAAGTGATGGTGATAAGATGAATGACCAAACTCTGCATCTTACTTTGTTTTCATCACATAAACTCCATCCCAATCTGGAGGCGGAGGGTTTTGCAGATAGTCTTCGCATCTTTCAAGATAGAGTTCACTCGGCATATCGTTAGGCTTTATTTCTAAAGCAGAAGTGAAAAACTGTTTCGCTGTTGCAAAATCTTTCTGTCGATAAGAGAGATATCCCTTTTGGAAAGGCTCTAAAAAGGATTTGTTCACGGAAGAGTCCTTCTTCTCACTCATCAGCTCGTAGATTTTAACTGGTTGGAGTTTCCCTTTGACGCGCACCCAGTCCAATTCCCGACAGGCAAAATCATTTTTAATTTGTTCGTAGGTGAACTCTGAAATCACAATCTTCACCCCGTACTCTTTGGTAATTCCCTCGAGCCGTGAAGCTAAGTTCACACCATCACCCATGACAGTATAGCTTCGAACAATATCAGATCCCATATTGCCAACGCTCACGTCCGCGGTATTAATCCCAATTCCAATCTCGATGGGAATGTTTTTCCCGGGATATTTCGTATCGATTTCTTTTCGGATGGCTTCTAGCTTTTCAAGACTGGCAAGAGCACATTTGCAAGCATACTTGGCGTGATCAGGATACTCGATGGGAGCTCCAAAGAAAGCCATGACTGCATCGCCGATGTATTTATCCAGGGTGCCTTTATTGGCAAAAACGATCTGAGTCATGGGTGTTAGATAAAGATTGAGAACATCTGAGAGTTCGGTGGGCTGTAATTTTTCGGAGATCGTTGTGAAGTTTCGGAGATCCGAAAAGAAGACACTCATATGCTGTTTCTTCCCTCCAAGCTCGATGTTCTCTGGATCTTTTAAAATTTCATCGACGATGGCGGGAGAGACGTATTTTGAAAAAGTGGATTTCAGCTCTTTCTTTTTTCGCTCTTCAGTAAGGTACTTGTAGAAAAAGAGAAAGAGAAAAAGTCCAAAAATCAGGAGCCCTGGAAGGACAGTTGTCGAGACGAGACCTTTTTTGAAAAAATACTGGTCTAAAAAGAAGAGAATGAGAATTGAGGAGAACGTCAAAAGGAAACCTGGAATTGCAGTTGTGAGACTCACTCCAATAGAAAGGGTAACTCCAAGCCCCAGGATGATCCAGGGCATCCATTTTTCTTCAGTGGGGTGTTTGGAGATAAAATTTCTTTCAAAAAGATTTGCCAACGCGTTCAAGTGTGTTTCAGGACCTGGGTAATTGGGGTCGAAAGGTGTGACACGAAGGTCGTACACACCCAGAGCTGTGGCTCCAAAAATAAAAGAGCGGCCGCCAATAAAGTCTGCCTTTTTGACTTCAGAAGTTTTATAGCCCCAAGCGCCTTCCTTTTCGTCAAAAACATACTGAGTCACTTCAGCGGTGTCTTTCCCGTTAAAGAGTTCTTTGGCGGACAAATAGGGATACATATTTCGTGGGCCTGCATAGTTAATTTTCATCATCGCCGCTTCGTCGACGGGAATCCTTGTGATGAGTTCCTCAGGGTCTTTATTCGGGTCAACAACTTCAACTTTTTTGAGGATTTTTTGATTAGGGTACTTAGGGTCTACGTTGATTTCGATATTGGCTCGGTATCCCGTGGCGGCAAGGTAGGTTTGCAGGGCCAGAGAGGGAATATAGCTTGTGCCAAACTTATTCCCGGTCCGATAAAACAGCGACATTCTGCGGATGGTTCCATCACTATCTTGGGTCGCATTGAAAACAGAAGTGTACTCGGCTCCTGCCTGGAGCTGGTCCGTGTTGATAGTCCAGCGAGGCTTTTGTTGAATCGGCAAAGGGAGCACCAAAGACTTAAAGCGAGAAATAGCTTCGTCGATGGCGAGATCCTTGAGATCTTTTGATTTTGCGAAAACTGGCGGGAGTGCCTGTTTGAAGAAATCTAAATTGGGATCCTCCGCTGAGAGCCAAAGGTCACAGTAGTGCATATTTGCTTCTCGAACCAAGAAGTTGAGCTTGCGAAGTTCAAAATCATTCAGTTCTGTGATGCTTTTGCCAAAGTCCCGCTGAAGAAAATTTTCGGTGTTTGCTTCTTCAAGGGCTGAGAAAAACTCTTCAAAAGGTTTATCAAAGTCAAGATCGACAAAGGGGTCAGCTTCATCATTGACGATAAAACTGAGGTTTGTGGGCTTTACAAATTTTTCGGCATTATTTCGGCGAAAAGCTTCATTGCGGCAATAATCTTGATAGGGATGAGTGTCTGGTGTCTCCTCTTCATTAAAAGCTCCGAGAATCACAATATCTTTATGATCTTCAATTGCTTGAGCGAGGACGTCGTCAGGGTGCCCCTGCTCAACAATTCGTGTCAGCTGTTCCTTCAGCGCTGCTGGTGCAGAGGGATTCTGACTCAATAGCTCCGAAGCCGTTGAAACTGTTTTATCAATTTGAGGCTCTGAAAAAATGATGTCGAAACCGATACCTTTTGCTCTGTGACGAGCCATTTCCTTGATGACATGAGCTATTTTTTCACGAGACCAGGGCCAACGCTCGATCTGTTCAAGAGCTCGGTCATCAATCGTGAGGAGGGCGACTTTATCTGAAATCGGCTGGTAGCCACGAACTTTAAAACGGAAGTCAGCCACCTGGTAATCCAAAAATTGAACAGTGTTAAAAATAAACTGTTTCATAGGATGTCTTTTGAGGCGATCATCACGCACTTGACCAGCGAGATCGTAGAAAATGGAAGTAGACCATAAAAAGAGAAGAGTGATGACGACACCCAAAGAGACGGGTGATCGAAGCATTTCAATAGTTTGTGTCATCCAACGAACACGCTTTTTGGGTGACGAATTGTTTTCTTTCATGGAGAAAATATTAGATCACGACTCAGGTCGCAGAACCAGCAAAAATCTGGCCATAAGGTCCACTCTCAGAAATTTCATTTTTGCCGACAAGATAAGTTCTGGGGGCGGGGATGCTAGCAAAGATTCAGAACAAAGGCGAAATCACAGTCATACATTTCAAAGGGACATTCAATCTCGAAAACGCACAGCGATTCAAGCAAGTTTGTGCAGAGCACTTAGTTGGTAAAAAAATAATCTTTAATATGTGTGATGCAAGCTTTGTGGGCTCCACAGGTATTCAATCATTTCTTGAAGCGGTCACTCTGTTATCTCAGAATACGGGCTTAAAAATTGCTGGCCCAAAGTCAGAATTCAAGAGGATTCTAACGAATCTTGAAGTTCCTGAGTTGCAGATTTTTGAAACGGAAGATGGGGCTATGGCCTCGTTTTCTCAAAGCTTACCGCCCCTCATTTCGAATTTTTAAAGCTGCGCAGCCGTTCTTCGCGATTCGCTGAGCTGTTTGCTGAGTTCAAAGTTGAGCTTTTCCAGAGTTCTGAGCTGGAGGGTCATTTTTTCATTTTCTTCATTTTTCTGCAGCCACAAATGTCTGAGACTTTGGAGCTGTTCTTCAAGTTGGGTCACTTGGTTCTTTTTCTCTTCAAGAGCTTGTATTTTCTCTTGCGATTGAGCTTCTAAATCTTTGATCCGCAAGTTGTTTTCAAAGTTCTGCTTCTGTTGAAGCGAGGCTTCATTGCGAGTGACATTGAGTTCCGAGCGGAGCTCCTGCTCAAACACCTCTTTGTTTCTCTGGTAAGCAATAACCATATTCTCAAGCTCATCCTGACGAAGAAGGGCCCGATCCAAACGCTCCGCTTTCTCTTCAGCGATTTGCAAGCTCTCTTTCAAAGAGATGACTTCCGCTTTGAGAAATTGGCGCTCTTCTTCGAATTCGGAAATGAGTTTAACTTGGGTTTGGCTCAGTCTCTCAATCTCAAGGTAAGCCTGATCTCTTTCTGATTGAAGGCGGTCGTTCAATTGAGCGATAGTTTGATCTCTCTGATCTAAGTCTCGCTGAACAAGAGCCAGTTGGTCCCCCAGGCTTTGGGCATAAGCTTTGAGTTCTTGAATGTAAGGTTTAATCTGGGTCTTTACCTTATCCTGATAGCGCTCAAATCTTCGAATTTTTTCCTCCTGAGCTTCCAGCTCAGGAAATCTTTGATGAAACCTTGCCAGCTCTGCAGATAAAATCTCATTCTTGTGCTTCCAAAGAAGTTCTTTTTCCTTCCAAACCAGCATTTGATCCTGAATGGCAGAGTGGTCACTGCGGAGTTGGGAAAACTGCTCACTGAGATCGTGGTTTGCTTGCTCCACTTGATGCATACGATGAAGAATTACTTTCAATCGAGATGCGAGATCGTCGTTCTGGGCAACAAGAGCTTCATAGCTAAGGCTTTTCAAGCTGTTGGGAAGGTTCGGTGAAGAATGAGTTTTGAGTTCGCGGCGAGGCTTTTCCTCTTGAAAGTCAGATTGAGCGAGCTTCATTTCTTTCATGAGATCGGGAAAGATATCCATATCCATTGTACCATCCTTGGTATTAGGCCTTAGGTCTATTGTTGCAAAATGAAACACAGGGATCAACCCGCCAGCGGGAAAGCTAGGCAAAGGTCGAGTTTTTCTCAGGTTGTGTGCCATCGCTTTAAAGGGGCTCGACTTTTGCCGATAGGACCTTTGATGGGTGTACCAGCTTTAAAAAACTCTCAAGGGCAAGTTTTGCAAGTCGACCGCAAGGATATGGGGCGCGCGGATACATTGCGCTTCAATGTCATTAGTTTTGTCGTTGAAGAAAACTATGACCGAGCCGTGAAAGAACTGGAAGACTACATTAGTAGAGACTCTCAGTATCCCAGGTTCAAAGAGAGAGTGGAGCGCTACGTGGGTCATTGTATTGACCTTGTTAATGCGATCCGGGCCAAGCGAAAATTTCCAGGAATGAATCATCTCACCATGGCCAAGCAGCAAGAGATCAATGAGAAATATCGTGAGCATTTCAATGAACTTCAATTTGTCCTGCGGAAGATTGAGCAGGTTCATGTCACAGTGAAGCTGGACGATGTTCGCTCAACTGTATGGGTGGTGAGAGCTCTTGCTCAAGCCGTTGGCGTGATCTTTCTTGTCGGTCTCTTGATTGAATTGGGTGATGGCCTTTTCATTACGGCCATCACTGTGATTGATGATTTCTTTATCGACATCACTCAGTGGATTTTTCGCCAGTTCTAGTTACTTCATCAGTTCAGAATAAACAGCTTTCAAGACGGGGAGAGTTTGCCCCCGCTCAAGCAGTTTGTTATTCACAAAAACAGTTGGCGTGCCCTGGATCTGAGCATCTCCGCCTTCTTTAGCCATGCGGGCAATCTTTTCAATTGTTTGATCAGCTTCACTGCAGGCTTTGAGGTCTTGAGCGGTAGCACCAATCAGTTCGGCCACTTGCTCAATGACTTTTGGGCGGTCAAAAGGGGTAAACCAGCGCTCCTGATTTTCAAAGAGCCACTTGGAAACTTCAGCACCCTTTTTCTGGCGATCTTCAGCACAAACCGCAAGGCTTGCCAGGAAGCATGAGCTTCCGTCGCCCTTTCTTTCCATCACCGGGTTGCATGTTCCATCCAAGGGAAATGGTTTTAGAATCAAGCGAGCTTCAGGGTGAGCGGCAACAAAAGAGTGCAGGGTTGGGGCCGCCGTTCGACAATGAGAGCAACGAAAATCAGCAAACTCCACAATCGTCATTTTATGACCAGAATCTTGAGTCTGCGAGAAAATCCCCTCAGTTTCGTTGAAATTTTTTGGCGTCGCGGTTGACCAATAAGTCAAAGAGTCTGCAACGATTCTTTGAAATTCGTAGTACCCATAAGAATCTAAGTACATTTTATTCCCGAGCCAGGCGCTTCCAGGAATCAGAAGAAGCATGACAAGAACCCAGCGCTGACCCGTCGCCAAAAGAGGAAGATCCTTTTGAATCTCGGCCCATCGGGGCGAAGCCAGGCGATAAAGGAAATACAAGTTTGCAAATGAAAGAACATAAGCACCCATGCAGTAAAGACAGTAAGTGCCGATGAGAAGGCTTGAAATTGCACCCATTATGATTGAAGTGAATGCGCTCAATAGAGAAAGCAAAAAACTGTATCTCCAGACGCGCTCCTTATTTTCATTCAGGCCCATTGAAGGAAGAAAGATGAGAAGGAGAAGAATGGCATGAAAGGCCACGGCGAGAGTGGCTAGAGGAATCCCATAAACCGCTGAGTATTTAGAAGTGGCGACAGTGTCGCAGTTAAAAGTTGCTGAAATATTGCAACTGCTCGGTCCTTGCGCAAGTCCTAGTTTTAACTGGTAATGCTGATAAGCAAGATATCCTTGAAGGCAAAGGGAGAGAAACGTTGTTACAAGGGCTGCATAGAAGAATTTTTTTGTGTTTGTCATGACTGTATTAGAACTCAAAAAGAGAATTGAAATCAACCATTTGTCATGTCAAGATTTCAAATTCATGGCTTTATCGTCTGTCGAGCGACAATCTATTCAAACAAGAAAATCTCTCTATAGGCAGGTATTGAGTCATGTCACACAGCTGTTGGGAGGAGAGTCTCCCGGAGTCGCTCGGTACCGTCGGCAATTTGAAAATGAATTTCGGCGACGTTGGAAGGTCGCTGAGTTGAGCGAGATTTTGGCAGATATTGAAGCGGCGCAAGTGGTGTATCTTTCAGATTTCCACGCTCTTCAGCAGTCTCAGAAAGCGCATATGAGAATCCTCAGGCTGCTCGAACCGCGGCCTCAGAGATTTCTGCTGCTCGAATGCTTTGAGGCGCGGCATCAAAAGTCTCTTGATCTCTATTTATCAGGCAAGATCTCTGAACGAGATCTCTTGAAGGCCATCGAGTGGAAGAGGAGCTGGGGATTTCCTTGGGAGCATTATCGTCCGCTTCTTCGCTGGGCTCAGAAACATAAAGTTCGTGTTTTCGGGATCAATTTAAGTTCTCGGGAGAGAACCGCAAAGTCTCTTCACACAAGAGATCAGTTTGCAGCCGACAAAGTGGCTGAGATTCTTCGTCGGTTTCCCCAGGGGCAAGCTCTTGTTATTTTTGGAGATTGGCATTTGGCCCAAGTCCACTTGCCCGCCGAGGTGAGAAAGAGGTTGAAGTCTGTTCGAGACGTCATTGTTTATCAGAACTCAGAGAGACTTTATTTTAGTCTGTTAGAAAAGAACCTCGATCATTCTGTGGATATCGTGAAGCTTCAAGCAGGAGTCTACTGCCTTCAAAATGTTCCACCTTGGGTGAAATGGCAAAATTATTTGATTTATTTGGAGAGCAATGCCGATCTTCTTTTGGATGAGGAAGATCTGGATTGGACAGATGATGTGGCTAAGTATGTTGCTTTGCTTTCCGCAGATTTAGGATTGAAGGTGCCTGTAGATGCTTTTTCAGTCTACTCCAGTGGAGATGATCGGCTGTTTGAAATCCTGAGCGATCTTGGTGAAGAACAAAAGCAAAAATGGTTTCGCGGTTTAGTTGAAGAAGAAGTGAGCTTTTATTTACCTGAGCCTAAAGTAGCTTATCTTGGGCGGCCTACCGTGAATCAAGCGGCCGCTTTAGCGATGTCGATTTGTTTCTGTGAAGTGAGCAAAGTCAAAGCCTATCCTTGGAAAATGCCCCTCGATTTTCATAAACTCATTTGGTGGGAAGCTATTCAGTATTTTGGATCCAAGCTTTTGAATCCGAAACGAAAGACGGATTCTCTCAGTGATTTGCGAGCAGCATTGCAGGCTCGAAGTCCTTCAGATCGGGGCCGGGAGGCGCTTCAGCTGGCTTTGGCTCAGAAGATGAAAGACCTTCTTTTTCTGAGTGGAATGAGCGACCGGCGGTCCTTGCCTCGCCCAAGAAAAGCTTTTTCCTATCGAGAAGCTGCTCGACTTTTAGGGGGGCTGATGGGCGAGAAGATGTATTTTGCTTACCGAAAGAGGTGGCTGAACCTGAAGACTCTCACAGCACTCCTTAAGAAAAGTACTGACTCGGAGAACTTTGAGCCCACGTATCTGGAAATTCTTGAAGTTTTAGAGAATTGGCCCGAGCCCTTCGAGTCCAAGCGGGACAAGCTTTAAGGCCTAGCAACTGACTCAAAATCCTGTCCCTGGTCTTCGCTACCGCCTCACTGGAGCCAACGTTGACTGACGAAATCTGCGTGTTCGTTGGTGATTTCTGTTTCTTGTAAAACAAGAAACAGAAATTCCGTCCGATTTCCTTTTTTTCTCTATTGAGTTAGGTAGTTAGAGAACGGGGTTCTGCTGAAGGGACAGGATTTTGAGTCAGTTATTAAGGATTAGTTCAGAAGTTCTTTAAACTCTTTTCCTGGCTTAAAGCGGGGCACTTTCACTCCTGGGATTTCAACGGGGGCTCCGGTTTTTGGGTTTCTGCCCTTGCGAGATTTGCGGCTGCAGCGAGAAAAGGAACCAAACCCAACAAGCTTAACTTCTTCACCCTTAGCCACCGCTTTTTGAATCACTTCGAGTGTTGCGTCGAGGAAATGTTCTGCTTGGGTCTTTGTAATATCTGCGCGAAGAGCTAGTTTCTCAATCAGTTGAGCTTTGTTCATGAGTCCCCTCTAAAAATCAGAGGTGGAAAGATAGAAAATTGCCCCTGGGGCCGTCAAATGAAAAGTCGGTATTTAAGCTTAAGAATGAGTAAAAGTTCGACAAAACTCATAAGATCCCTCGCTTTTATCAAAGAATTTTCAATGAAGCGGTGGACTAGACCCTTGACACCTAAACTTAAGAGAAAACTAGACCGATATAATCATTATGAAATCTCGTTGGAATTTTCTCTTTTTAACCTTCTGTCTAATTCTCTTGTCGGGCTTGCTTTTCAGTTATGGAGAAATCCGCGAATATTTTAGCCCAGTGAAGGACTATCAACAAAAGCTCACCCAGGCCAAAGAGGAAATTGAAAGGCAAAAGCTGCGCGTGGCCCTTTTGCACAATGAGTTTTTCGACTTTCAGCAACAGGTCGCAAAAGCCTTGCCAGAGAAAGTTCCAACAGGAAATGAGCAAGGCTCTTTTCAGCTCAGAAAGCTGGCGAGCGTTTCCAAGGCTCATGATGTGGCACTCGACTCCTCGGGTGTTTACCTCGAGAGAGCAAAGTCTCTGTTTCGAGAAGGGAACTACCGATCTGCAGTTCAGGAGTTTGAAGCACTTCTGAGAGATTTTGGAGCCTCTCCTTCGGCCGTCGAAGCCCATTTTTTCTTGGCAGAGAGCTTATTTTTATCTGGCGAGTACCAAGCTTGTCTCGATGTGATTGAAAAAATGATGTCCCATTATCCTGAGAGTGAATTGACAGGTTTTATCATGCTCCGTCAGGGTCAGATTCTCGCGAGTCGAAACCGCGTGTCCGAGGCTCAAGAAGTTTTCTCGATGGTCCAGCGAAGTTTTGCTTCCTATCCGGATCTGTCGCGCCAAGCGGAGACCCTTTCCAAAGCGGTGAAATGATGTTTGGGTGGGGGTGGCTCTCACAGTTTGGTCTTGCACTTCTGCTTCAGGGTCAGGTTTCCTTGGCAGGGATTGTGGACGAACCCAAAAACTGTTGGCAGGAAAACATTAAAGGATGTGCGGCAAAAACTCTTGAAAAGAAATTCACTTTTTCTAGGCAGGGTTGGGAAGTAACAGCAAGCCCTCGAGCGACTTTTCAGTGGGACCATGCCGGAGTTCTCAAGTTTTTGGCTGGAGATTTTTTACTGCGAACCCAAGTGCCAGTCGTGATCGACCTTATGGGTGAAAAAGTTGAAGTCCAGGGCGAGTTTTTGATTTCAAGACTTAGCCTTGAGAAGATGATTTTGAGGAACGTTTCAGGGCAAGCTCAATTTTCGGGTTCCGCATTTTTGAAATCTGAATCACTTCCGATGGGCTTTGAGAATTGGTACGGGAAAAGCACGGGCGCAAGCCTCAGTCGGGGAGTTATAACCCCTTGGAATGTTGAGGAAGCTCTTCCGGCCTGGGTCAGTCTGATGGACGGAAGTCGTGAAGCTAGAGAAGGAAGAATCAAAGAATTTCAAAAGATTTGGAAAAAAGCAGTCCTTGAGGCTGGCGATTTTTATCAAGAAGTGTCTCGTCGAAGAATTGCTTCAGAGCTCTCTCAAAAGCAAGCGGCTCAAAAAAAGCGCGAACAGAGACTGAAGGAACAGGAAGAGATTCTTCAGCTTTACCGAGCCCGCGTTCTGGATGGCGAATATGGCCAATGAGCTAGCAGGCCTTTTGGCTTAATTTCAGAGAAGTCTTCCGACAAAAATGCCCCTATGGTAATCTTTAAGTAGGCCTAGGATGGGTTTTTTTCAAGGGAGGACAGGATGTCTTCATCAGTGACAGCGTCGGATCGAAACCGACACACAGAAGAGCTCAAAAACGCTCGTGAAGAGTATCAAAGTCGGGAAGCTGAGCAAGCCAAGAAACAAAAGCGTGAACTGACTCGCATGCAGCAAAAACATGATGAAGAAATTGACCAACTGACTGAATACTACAAGTCGCAACTGGGTTCTATGAAGAACGCGTCTTCAGAGCAGCTCAAAAAACGTGAAGAAAATTATCAAGCACAGATTCAAAAGCTTCGTTCAATGCATACCGAGCAACTCCGGCGCAAAGTGATGGAGCAAGAGGAAATGAAGAGAGCCAACACGGAAGCGTATGAATCAGAAATTGCAAAAAATAAGCAAATCAATGAACAACAGAAAAATTTACTGAAGTCCAATTTTGACAATTCTTTGGCTGAGCGTGATCGAACAGTTCGAGATCTTGGCGAAAGAAATCGGGATACGATTACTAAGTCCATGGAGAATCAAAAAAAACGGCTGAATGAAAAACACTCTGCAGAGATAGAGGCCATCTCCGAAGATCGTGATTTAAGGATTGGAACATCAGAGCGAAACGCAAAGCTCACAAGAAATACTCTTGAAAATCGAATCAAAGAACAAGAGCGCTTGAATCGGCAGAACTTAGATCGCGTCAATTCCAATTGGGAATCGATTTATAATGAGAATCAGAAAAGCCACAACGCAGTCATGAATAGTCGAGATGAAATGCTCAAAGGAGAGCGTCGTCGAATGTCGGATCGTTTTGAAAAAGCCACCACAGATAAGTTGGAGGAGCTACAAAACGCCTACAACTACCTGAAAGATCAAACCGCAGAGCGCTTGGATCGTGAAGTCAGAACGGCCAGCGTGAATTCTAGACAAGCTCAGAATGACCGAATTATCGACATGATTACGAATCGTCGAATCAGAAATATTGAGCGCGACAACTTGGTTGAAGAGTATGAGAAGAGAATGGATGTCGTTAACGAACAGAGAGATAAGACTCAGGCGGTGGCCATGGAGATGGCTCATGGGCGAGTCGATAAGATCCTCGAAAAGACGGATAAACTGATTTCAGATGTGAATCAGGATAATCGAATGAAGCAGAATGTGAAGGATATGCAGCATCGTCAAGATCGAGATCAGTTGGTGACTCAAGCAAAAGCCAGTGAAGAGCACTTGCGCAATAAGTCCCAAGAGCGCATCGAAAAAGTAATGACGGTGACCAACAAGTCACAGATCAATCAAGAGAAGCTTCATCGAAACAATTTAGATCAGTTAAGAACTAACTATCAGGAAAATTTGGTTTCTCAAAGAGAAGCTCATTTGGATTCACTGAAAGAGACGTACACTCGAATGGATGAGCGGCTCAGAAGTAACGAGTCAAAATTTGAGTCTAAATTGAGAGAAACTGTGAATAATTACGAATCGAAGTTGGAGCAAATGGAAGAACTAAAACGCTCAGATTTGAAGAGACAAAAAGATGCCCACGAGGCGCGGATGAGCCAGCTGCAGAAAGCCCACCAGGGAGATCAAGTTGGTCAAAATCAAAAATTCGAGTTGAAAATGAGTCAACTGGAAGAGACGCATAAAAAAGATATCGAAAGATTAGAGCGTCGACATCATGAACAAATGAGTTCTCTCGCAAGCCGAGTGAACGCTTCAAAGCGATCATAAGATGTTAGCCGACCGCCGAGTGAAAATTGTTGCGACTATTGGGCCATCAACTCAGGAGGAGCCGGCCCTCGAAAGGGCCATCCGTTCTGGCATGAATGTGGCTCGATTAAACTTTAGTCACGGTTCTCATGAAGACCACCTCAAAGTGGTCCACAGGATTCGACATCTTTCCCAAAAGCTGAAAGCTCCAATCACTGTGCTTCAGGATCTTCAGGGTCCTAAAATACGGGTCGGGAAATTTGAAGGCGGGAAGATCGAACTCAAGGTGGGCGAAAAGATTACGATCACCATGAAATCAGTACTGGGTCGCCCAGGGCTGATCCCTTCGGACTTTCCCGAACTGGCACAATCCGTCAAGCCAGGAGTGAAAATTCTCTTAGATGATGGGCTACTTGAGCTCAAAGTGCTTTCCGTCAGTGGAGATGAAGTTCAAACGGAAGTCATCTACGGGGGAATTCTTAAAGATCGCAAAGGAATGAATCTCCCTGGAGTGACGTTACATGTGGATTGCCTGACGGCGAAGGATCTCGAAGATCTCGAGTTTGGGCTTGCTAACAACGTAGACTATGTTGCGCTGAGCTTTGTCAGGCATGCCAAAGATATTCGGAAGTTACGAGAACTCATCGAAGCCAAAAATCCAGGGACAAAAATTTGTGCTAAAATCGAAATGATTGAAGCGATCGATAATCTTGAAGAAATTGTAAGGCTTTCAGACGCAGTGATGGTGGCTCGTGGCGATCTCGCGGTCGAGGTAGGACAGTCGCGCTTGCCAGAAATCCAAAAAAGAATCATCAAGCTTTGCAATCAACTGAATAAGCCGGTGATCACGGCGACCCAAATGTTGGAAAGCATGGTCGAGAATCCTCGCCCTACACGTGCAGAAATCACCGATGTGGCGAACGCGGTGCTCGATGGCTCGGACGCACTGATGCTTTCGGCAGAATCGGCCAGCGGTAAATATCCCTTTAAGTGTATTCAGACCATGAATGAGATTATCCGAGAAGTAGAGCAGAATACCGACCGATATTACAAGATTTCTCTTGAAAACGAGTTCCTCAGTGTTGCAGGAGCCATTGCCGCCAGCGCCTCGCTGAGCGCGCTCAAGCTCGATGCCAAGGTGATTGTGTGTCTCTCGACGACAGGAAGAACCGCGAACATCATCTCGGGCTTTCGTCCGCGTTCGCGAATTGTCGCAGTGACTGACAATATTGCATCTCTGAATAAGCTGGAACTGGTCTGGGGAATTCAAACTCTTCTGATTAGTGGCTATCGCACTTTGGAAGACGTCACCAGTCAAGTCGAGCGCATGCTCATTCAGTATGGTCTTGCCAAGACCGGAGACAAAATTGTCATGACCCTCGGCCAACCCATTTCTGATGGAGCAAAAACAAACAACATTTACATCTTCACCTTAGGCGGCGAAGGTTTTGAACGCTTGCCCGATGCCGAAATTCCGCTGCGCTGTCAGAAAGAAACATCAATCTAGCCCGCAAACTGTTCAGAGAGTTCTACGCACTTTTCTTTGAAATGTATTTTTTGTCTTGGAGTCATTGTTTTAAAAATGCTCTCGAGGAGATCGATGATGGCTTTTTCTCGAGCGAGCCAGGCCTCTTCGTTGTCTTTGAGTTGATATTTTCTGGGGCTTTCGAGGAAGTGAAGAGAAGATTTTTTAAAATTTTCAGACGAAAACGGACCCATCATTTTTTCAAATTCATTCAGGCTGTGGCTCCGATTTTGCGCTCTTAAAGATGAGTTCCGGGGGAAGCGTTGGATCAACTCATCCACAAATTTCTCCTGCTCTGGGGTGAGGCTTCCGATAAAAAATTCCAAATTATCAGTAGTTCGACTGTTCTTGGTCTTCTCTGACAAAATTTCTCGGTTTTTTTCTTCGAAGTTTTCTTTGAAAGCTTTCCAATTTTTTTCAGTGAGAATTTCAGCGAAGGCAGGCACCCGTCTAGCCACGATTGGATAGAACTGAATTCCAATATTTCTAAAGGTCTCGGCCTTAGCAGAGAAATAGGGCTTTGCTTGAGCTGGGTCGAGCGAATCGACTTCTTTGGAGATTTTGAGCAGCTCTGCAGAGATGAGCGGCAGAAATTCCTTCTTGATGTCTACAATTAAATTCTTGCTGATCTCTTCGGCCTTGTCTTTCTGTTTTCCCGAAAGATCAAATTGATCTTTGATTTCAAGAGCCACAAAGGTGTCAGCAAACTTGAGCGCGAGGTCTGTCCTCGAACACCCGGTGGAAAAAGCAATGAGAAGCACTGTGAAGATGAAAGCTAGCGAACGATTTTTCGGAGAGTATAGATAATTGACCAAAAGGGCACCATTTTTTCCAGTTCGGCAATGTGGACCATCGAGTAGATGCCGGACTCTTCCATGATATGATCACCGATCAATTTGAGTTCTACAAGTGGCATCGTTTCTTCAACTTTAATAAGATATCCGAGTTCTCGCATGGAATCATTCTGAAGTTCAGTGAGCTGCAGTTTTACAAGGCCTTTTTCATTCGGCTTTGATTTCTTACAGAAATGCATCACTCCTCTTAAGGTCTTCAAGTGTTCCTCTTTAACCGTGATGCGATCCTTTTCTTGTTTGAAAAGCCAGTCATTGAACCACTCGACAAAGACATAAAGCAGTTCAGGATTAAAAAGAACGAGCTTTTGTCGTCCTTCTCCAATATCTTCGACTTT
>JBKCXY010000132.1:0-3400 GCA_046315835.1 Pseudobdellovibrionaceae bacterium
TTCAAAGACTTCCTGGGTTTGAAAGACTACATTCAGATTAATCAATATGAGGGCATGGGCTGGAGTCGCCAGCTCGCGGAACTTTTTGTCCGCAGCGGTCGCGGCGTACCCTTCGGTGACCGATACCCCAGCACTGCGTGATATCCAATTGGCAACTGATGACGATACCCCAGTACTGCGTGACCGATACCCCAGACTCCCCGGATACCCCAGACTCCCCGGACCGATACCCCAGAAATCCCGGGGGTACTCCAACCCCCACCAACGCTGGGCAAGAGCTAGGCACCACAGGAAGAGGCCCGGATTTTGGGTTAGTACATGCGGAAGATTTGCTTGCAGGAAAGGCCGCGACGAGCGGACTTGAGCATTGAAGGCTTGATCTTAACTGCGGCAAGTGATTTCAACTGAGAAGAGGACTTTTCATCAAAAGCAGCAAATCCAATGGCCCTATCGGGATCGTTCGCAGTGGCTTGGTATCTCGCCTCGATCATATTCTCGTACATGACGAAATAGGTGCGAGAAGAATCCAACGACCCGATCACACTTGAAGTCCTCTTAGCACCACGAAGACGAGCAAATTCTTGAGCCAGAGTCGCTTGCGCTGCCTCTGTAAACATTCTTTGGCGTCCTGGAAGTTCTGAAAAAGATTTCAAATTTGATGAAGATCCCAAATAGTCTCTGTACTTTGAAGTCACTCCTGAAACCCAAGGGACCTCTGTTCGCAAACTTTTAGGAACATTCACATCGAGCCCGGTTACACGACTGATTTCATCCGCCAACACAAAATCCATTTGGCGGTAGAGTTCTAGTCTACGAGCCGCATCACAACCAAGAACTTTACAAAATGAGTATCCGAAGGTCTTTTTGATCATGTCTTCATAGGCATCTTGATCAAAACTTGCCCACTCCTTTTCACCCCAGTTTGCCGCTTGTGAAAATTTCAAGTAAACAAAGGGCTTGAAAACTTTCTCGATAGCTTCGAGCTTGAATCCCTCACGCTGGCGCACTTCGAGATCAACTCTGAAAGAATCCAAATCTTTAACGTAAAGCTTTCCTGTGGGACGATTGTTGGAGTCGAGTTCAAAATAAATGTTCTGTTCGTGCAGTTCGCCTTTGAGACCTTTTTTAAACATCAAAAAGGCGGCCGTCCGCAAAACAGGTCGCAAAATTTCTGCAGCCGCTTGATCTTGAGTCATTTCAGGATTTCGGCGAAGCTGTTCCTCCACCAACTCTAAGAGTAAGGGCGGGAGCTTCTGGCCATTTTCCTCGCGGTGACTGACAAGATAGTAACCGGGCACGTATTTACGACCTCGAGAATCTAGAAATTCCTTAGGAATCTCTCGCACCATGGTCGCTGCTCCTCGTGGCATCGCCTGCAAACTCTCTGGCAAGAAATCCAAGTTATATTTTTTTAACTCTTCTCGGGAGATCTGAGAAAAAGCATCATTCACAAAAAAGGATCGGTGCACTTTGTGGGGCTGATTGATCTTTAAGTCTCCATTCACTTCCCAATGCAAACTTGTTTTCACTTGAAAAATACGACTTTCAGGACTTTCTAAGTTCCACACATAAATTGACCTTGGAGAGCCACCCAAAAAACCTGCAAATTCATCCCGAACAATTCCATACTTTTTCACATAGTCCTGGTAGGACGCAGTTCGTGAAGGATGAATAAAGAATCGATGGTACTTTACTCCCCCACGCTCAAAGAACAAAATTTTCTGCACGTCTTGCGATAGATTTTTCCCAAAATGAAGCTCTCGCATCTCCGTCACAGGAATTGGGATGTAAGGCACGTAGAAGACTTCTCGGCGAAGCGGATCATAGGGACCCAAAGGAGCCAAGTTAATCGCTCCTCCAAAGGTCACCGGGTCTTGAATGCGATCATTGGTGTTTTCCCAGACAAACAAATTTTGCAATCCACGAGGTGCATCGTGAATTTCGATTTGATCTGGTAGAATCTCAACTGCGAGCTCACCTTGTTTTTGATGGATCTGAGGCTTGACCTTGCGGCCTTGCTCAGCCCGCTGCAGAGTTGCTTCTGGCGAAGCAACGGCCACTTGCCAGTAGGCCAGTGCAATCAGTATCCAGCGTTGTGATCGAGAAATTTGTTTTATCATACCTATCACCTAAACCTGATTTTGGAACATACTCATCACAACACCCGCCCAGAACCTTCGCTTCTGTTCAGAGCCAATCTTATGAGATCTAGCGTTGTAGCCTTTCAACAGCTGCACAAGGTCTCCCACAAATTTTGGATTGTGAATTAAAAACCCACTTTCTACATCTTGAATAAAACTTCGCCAGCTCAGGTTGACAGAACCCAAGAAGGCCACGGACTCATCCACAATAAGGAGCTTGGTGTGAAGGATGCTTTGCTCTGTCCATTCGTAAATTGTAACTTTGTCAAACAGAGCATTGATTGCAGCTTTGTTCGCTTCTTCATACAGCCAAGATGCTGTATCTCCAGACAGATCAATGCGCGTTTGGATCGTGACATTCACTCCCCGCTCTATCGCTCTGTCAGGCGCGTTCATGATCTTATTTGTCGGCCTCAGGCAGGGACTTGATAGCTGAACTGTCTTTTGAGCCCGGTCGAGCATATCCACAAACAAAGTCTCTAAAGCGCGATCGTCACTAAACGGGACAGACATGAAATGTCTCATCATTGGAGCTTGCGCATTCAGCACTTCATCACCAGAAATGGATGGAGCCTGACCTCGGTTCAGAACTGCATCGACCTTCTGACCTTTTCGTGTGCGATTCCATAATCCTGTTAAATGACCATAAACTGTTTCAGCCAGAGCCTGAGATTGGTTTTTGATTTCTAAATCATTCCAGAATTCCCAAGGACCATCACCGGCTTGATCCAGCTCAGGATAGGTGCTGAGGTCAGGCTTGGTCCCGAACACAAAACCCTCATGCACATTGCCACCACCCACGATCACATAATTGTGTTGAGGTTCTGCTGCGGATAAAGTCACAAAAAGTTTAACGTGCATGTTTCTTAAATAATTTGTGAGAACTCTCAATGACTGAAGATTTACTTTTTCGCCCCGGTACTTGTAGTCCTGCACTCGAACATTTCCACCGCTCAATCGAAGTTCATTGAGTAAGTCATCAGCATTGTCATTGTGCATGTACCCTGTGCCGATCACATTGATCAAAGTTCCACGAGCTGCATGATACTTCAAAGCTCTCGCAAGCAACATTCCCGTAAAGTCTTTTCGATAAAGAAGCGTCGATACAAAAATCGCATCGAGCTTTGGCGCTTTTGAAAAATCAAGTTCTGCATAGGGATTCTGATTTTTGATCAGATCCAAAGAGGGCTTTTGACCCAACAAAATCTCAAGCTTTGACAGGATTCCATCTTCTGGTTCCGTCAAGACTTCAATATCAC
>JBKCXY010000133.1:0-9565 GCA_046315835.1 Pseudobdellovibrionaceae bacterium
TTTTGAATGGGGGCGTTCCTATGCTGAATGCCCTGGCGATCGTGAGAAACGTTGTCGATAACGATCAAATTGCCGTGGCGATCGACAATGCTCGCTCTAATATTTCTGAAGGGGAATCCATTGCAGGTCCTCTCAAAAAATCTGGTCAGTTCCCACCCATCGTCATCCACATGGTTTCGATTGGAGAAAAAACAGGAGAGCTAGAACATATGCTCGTCCAAGTGTCCGATGCTTACGATTTTCAAGTCAGGAATAAAGTCGAGTCTTTGACTTCTCTCATGGGTCCAGTCGTCCTGATCATTATGGGGGGTGTCATCGGAGTCATCGTTTTCGCCGTCATGATGCCAATGTTTGAGCTGACAAATATCGCTGGATAATCTAGCCTTTTAAGTCGGAGGTCTTTTATGAAGAAAATCATTCGTAATTCCCGCGGTATTACTCTTATCGAAGTGATGATTGTCTTGGCTATTCTCGGAACATTGCTCGCCATCTTAGCTCCCCGTTTTGCTTCTCAGTTGGATAAAGCCAACCAAAGAACTACAAAAATTTCTATGGGTCAGTTGATGCAGAAGATTGCTGAGTACCAACTCGAGTGTGGCAAGATTCCTTCTTCTCTGGAGCTTTTGGTGACTCCCGGTGAAGAATGCCCGAACTGGATTCCTGGTGAGTTCAAGAAACTTCCTGTGGATGGTTGGAAAAATGCATTTGTTTACACAGTAGAGAACGGAACTTTTGTGATCACATCCTTGGGTTCTGACAAACGCGAAGGCGGCACCGCTCTCGCTGCGGACATCCGCTCTGATGAATTGGACAAATAGACGTTTCTTGATGAAGGGACGATCAGGCTTCGCTGGCCAATTAGGTTTCACCTTGATTGAAATCATGATTGTCCTTGCAATTCTTGGGGGGCTTGTTGCCTTTGGCCTTCCCCGTTTGAAATCTCCGAAAGAATCTATCAAAACCGTCACTCGTGAAATGACGGTGCTTTTCCGAGAAATTCGTAACGAAGCAAGACTCAAACAACGCACTCATCGTATCGTTTTCCAATTTGAAGGCGAAGACCATCGGTATTGGGTGGAAAGCGCCGATGGTGCCGTTCTTGCGAAAACCATTGAAGAACTTCGGCAAGAAGCCTCTGCCAAAGATGAAGAGGGCCGAAGTCTTTCCCCCTTTCAGCGCTCTGAGAAATTCTCAAAAAAAGATCGCGAACTCCCAAGAAAGCTCTATTTTGCTTCTGTCGAGACCAAAAGAGATCCTGAACCCATCACTTCAGGAACGGCCTACGTGTACTTTTCTCCCGAGGGCCTTGTGGACCAAGCTTCGGTTCAAGTGACCAATCGGCAAAACATCACGTGGTCTCTGGTGATAAATCCACTCACCGGTCAAACAGATGTTGTCCAAGAGCCTGTTCGTCTGGAACAATTAAAAGTGGAATGAATCGAAAAGGTTTCACCCTTATTGAAGTCATGATGGCCATCGTTATCATGGCGTCCACTTTGATCCTCCTCGCGAACTCGTGGAGCGGGGCTTTCAATCGCCTGAGAAAGACTCAAAATAATTTTGAAGTGGCCGCCCTGCTGGAAAGGAAAATGGCAGAAATTGAGCTCCAATATCGTGGCAAAAGCACTGATGAAATCCCCGAGCTTCTCGAAGACGGATTTGGCGATGATTACCCCCAGTATCGCTGGAAGATGGAGTCCTCAAAACTTGAATTTCCAGATATGAGTTCCCTGATTCCCGAATCTCCAGGTGGGCAAACAGAACTTCTTCCTTCGATTATTCGCCAAATGGGCGAAGCCATTTCAAATTCAGTCAAAGAAGTTCGAGTCACTGTCCTCTTCACTCCGCCCGACACCACAAAGACGCTCACCTATTCAGTCACCACTTATTTCGTCGATTATGACAAAGAAGTCCCTCTCACCATGCCTTCAGGGGGACCATGAATAAAAAGGGGTTCACACTTCTTGAAATCATGATTGTTTTAGCCATTATGGCGACTCTTGCGGTGCTGGCCGCGCAAAGCTTACAGCAATCTGTGAATTCAAAGATCCGAGTGCAAAAGAATATCGATGAAATGTCACGGGTTCGTGATGCTCTCAAAATTATCGAAAAAGATATCAATCTGGCCTTTCACTACCGAGATCTTGAACAAGAAATGAATAAGTTGATTCGCGAAAAGAGAAAGGCCGCATGTCTCGGACAAACTTCGGGATCAAGCACCACCACCACAACCTTGGCCGGTGGCAGCACTTCAGCCACCAATAAATGTCCTCCTCTGGATTCCAACGGCTGCACAGGCCCCGATGATCCCCTCTGTAAAAAAAGCGAAGCTCGGCTTTCGCCAGCGACAGAGTTTAAGGGAACTGAAAATGAAATTTCCTTGGCGACTCTAAACTCTGGACGAACTTCAGAAGGTTTTGCCCAAGCCGACTATTTAAAGGTCGGTTACTCTGTGAGGAACTGCAAACCCCCGGGACAAACAGAAATGTCCACGCGTTGCCTGCTCAGGCGATCCTCACCTTGGTTAGAGGGGGATATCACTCAAGGGGGCGAAGAAATTATTCTGCTCTCAAATATTGAAGAGTTTTCTTTACGCTATCTCAGTCAAGGGACTCAAGACTGGGTTTCCGAATGGGACTCTGCTCAAGGCGATGCTGTGAGCAAAGGCAAGTACCCCGATCTTGTCGAAGTTTCACTCACCACAGCCGAGGGCGAAGGTGATCGTAAGAAAAAAATCTCAATGCAGATTGTGGCCCAAGTTCGTTTCTCAAATCCACCAGCCGCTTCGACCACAACAGATCCAGCCTCCGGCGGAGCCAGCACGGGGGGTAACCCGTGAAGCTGTTTCAGAATCAAAAAGGCATTGCGCTTATTTTTGTGATGTTCACTATGGTGATCGCTGTTTACTTGGTCACTGAAATTTCCTATGAAAGCAACGTCGAATACATTGTTAATGCGAACGCGATCAATCGTGTGAAAGCCTATTATGCAGCGAAAAGTGCCGTGGATCTTTCGCTATTGCGGATTAAAATCTATTCAAAAATCAATAAGCAGTTTGGAAACCAAATTCCACCTCAAATGCAGCAGTACATTGAGTATATTTGGAGCTTCCCTCTACTGTGGCCCCTTCCTATCGACGAAGATGCTTTTTTGGTGGAAAAAGAAGCTGTCAAGGAGGCTCTTGAAGCTTCCAAAATGGATGCTTCCTACCGGGTAGCAATTTCCGACGAGGGTTCAAAAATAGATATCAATGATCTCGGAAGCCCCGTGAAAGCCTTAAGAGAATCGAGCGAAAAGCTCATCCGGGGAATTTTTGAAAGTCGAATGCTTCAGGACGAAGAATTTGCACAAAAGTACCGGGACTACAACTTTGACGAACTGATTCTTCAGATCAAAGATTGGCTCGATGCTGATACTGTTTCGCAAGTCGGTGGGGATGAGAGCCAATTTTACCCCGAAGCCTCTGAAGACAATATTCGCTTTCCACCGAACCGACAGTTTCGGACTCTGGATGAACTTCGCCTGATCCCAAAAATGAATGACGAAATCTTTCAACTTTTGAAGGATCAAGTCACCATTTTTGGAAATAAAGGGATCAATCCCAACAATGCTTCGGTGGATCTTCTGAGATCGTTGGACCCTTCCATCAATCTAGAAATTGCCACTGAAGTTCGAAAAAGAGTGACGAACCCGGCTGAAGGTGGTCCTTTTCGCGATGCGAACGACTTTTGGCAATTTTTGTCGAGTAAGGGTGGGAACGTTTCTCAAGAAACTCAAACTTCCCTTCCTCTCTTTTTTGAGAACGCAGCCAATTTTAAAATTGAAGCTACGGGAACATTTGGAACCACTTCTCGCACCTTGGTTGCCTATGTGTTTGATCCCCAGCTTGTTGCAGGCAAAATTGCTAATGCCTCAGCCCGAGAACTAAAAAATGAAACCGACAATAAAAACTCGTCTTCGAATCAAAAAAAACAAGGGACCAACAACGAACCGCTTCCCAAAGGACCTCCTCGCATCGTATACTTTTCAGAGCGATAAAGCTCGCTCCATGGATGGAGGATCTCTATGAAATCAGTCGGCATTGATATTGGCACAGCCAGCATCAAAGTTGTCGAAGTCACTCAATCGAATCGGGGCCTCTTCGTTTCCAAGTACATGGAACAAGCTCTGGGCCAAAGTCCTGGTTTTGATCCTGAAGTGCAAATCCTTGAGTTCTTACGAACTCTCTCTGGATCCTATGATCCCGCCACAACAAAATTTGTTTTTGGGCTGAGACAAGACCGCGTGGCGGTTCGCCTGAAAACTTTCCCTTTCACTGACCGACAAAAGATTCTCAAAGCTCTGCCTTTTGAGCTTGAGGAAGATCTGCCCTTTTCTCCTGAAACAGCGATCTATGACTTCAAACTGATTCGAACAGTGGGAAATACTTCTGAAGTTTTGGCTGCTGCCGCACCAAAGCACCGAATTCAAGCCGCTGTACAGCTCATGCAGGATGGTGGGTTCGATGTCGACATTCTCTCTGGCGAGGGCTTAGCGCTTGCCAATTGTTTTGAAACTTGGGACTCAACACCTCCTGTGAAAGTTGCCGGGCAAGTTTCCCTCGAGCAAACTCCTCAGCGGAAAATCCAGATTCGCCTTCATCTCGGGCATACAAGATCTCTCGTTTTAGCTTTTGAAGAGAACTCGTTGGTGGGCCTCAGAAGCGTGGCTTGGGGTGGCCGCAATGTCACCGAAGCGATCGCCAGAAAGTACGAAATCCCCTTCATCGAAGCTCTGAAGGAAATGCAAACCAAAGCTTTCCTTCTCCCGAATAAAGAGGGTGCGAGCTATGATCAAATTGTTTTTTCAGACACCATTGCCGGATCTGTTCGCGAGTTCGCTCGGGAATTAAAGATTACCTTCCTTGAACTGCAATCGGAGTTGAATGCCGAAGTGACTTCCGTGGAAACATTCGGTGGAGTGTCTGGAATTCTCAACTTGCACACTGGGCTCACACAATTCCTGGAAGTGCCCGTGAATAAAGGCTCTTTTCTGGCTGCCTTCCAAGGAAGCTTTGAGCGCAGCCCACAAACCGAAGCAGTGATTGGGGTTGCTCTGGGGTTGGCCATTGAGGGACTTAAAAAACCAAGAAACCCCGCTATTAATTTCCTCAAAGCCGAGTTTGCAAAGCAAAATCATGCTTTGAAAAAGTTCTGGGAGGATTTTGGGCCTTTCGTGCAAACAGGAGCCATTCTCTTCGTTCTCTTCCTGGTCTATTCAAGCCTTCGTGAATCTTTCTCATTAACTATGGCTGATCAAGCCAATGAAGTTCTGAAAACACAGGCGCGAAGTGTTGCTGGCCTCACCGCGCGAAATGCCAATGAAGCCGGTGTGAAGAAATACATTCGGGATCAGAGAAAGAAAGCCACTGAAATGCAAAAAGTGGTTTCCTATGCGAAAATGAATTCCGCCTTGGATGTTCTCAAAAAACTCAGCGACAACTCTCCTGCAAAAAATTTGGCTCGACTGAACGTCAAAAGGGTTTTGATTGAGGATCAATCCTTACTTGTTGAAGGAAGTGCTTCGACAATGCAGGAAACCGTCGCTCTTGAAAAAGCCCTGAGCACTGCGGCCGTCGGAGGAAAAGTGGAAAGACTCAATCCCACGTTAACAGCTCTGCCGAATCAAGTGGCCTTTGCTTTTCGATTGAATGTTGATCGAGGTATCAAATGAACTTTCAGGAACTGAAAGAAAGATTAAGCACGGAACTCACTCAGACCTGGGAAAAAGTTCAGGAGAGTTCGCTTTATTTGAAGGCCAAAGATTCCTACGAAAATCTCACTCCGCCCATGCAGAAAGTGGTGGCAACGACTTCTCTTCTATTATTGATCTATCTGGTTTTCTCAATTCCTCTGGATGCTTATTTGAGATCCACAGATTTTGAAAATGAGTTCGTGACTAAAAGAACAATGATCCGAGATATGCTCAAAGTCTCAAGAGAAACGGCTCAAACACCCAATCTCCCCGTCCCTCCAGGCGTTGAGGAACTCAGAAATCGCGTGCAACAAGATCTTCAGTCTTCACGCATTCTCCCTGAACAAATTAAATCGGTGAACGTCAGCGCCCCCACAGGCACTCTGATTCCCCAAGAGCTTTCTCAAGGTGAAGTTCATGTCGCCCTTGAACAACTCAATTTGCGCCAAGTGATTGACGTGGGTTTTCAATTACAGAACCTCATCCCCACGGTGAAGCTGAAAGACTTGAGCATGGTCGCCAATCAAAATGATGCCCGGTACTTTGATGTGGTTTATCGATTAAGTGTTTTAAATATTCCTGACTTTAATTCTTCACCTGAACCGACTGGAACTCCACCGAAGGCAGGCAAGTGATGGAAGGTTTCAAGTTTTTTGCTGCTTGGCTCTCTGCTCACAAAGGAAAAATTGGCCTGACGATTTTGGCTTTTGTTGGTTTTCTTGTGGTGCTTTTTCCGTTTGATGATCTTTCAGACCTGGTTTCTCGGGAAGTCGCCAAAGCCACTCAAAACCAAGTTTTTATTCAGTTTGATAAAATGGAACTATCCCTCCTCTCAGGGGCTGGTATCGCTTTAGAAAATGTTATTGTTGAAACGGGAAAACTTCCCGCTATCCGCGCACAAGAGCTTCAACTCACACCCTCCCTCGGTGGTCTTCTTTCAGGCAACCCCGCAGGGAGCGTGGAAGCTTTAGGCCTGATGGGTGGGGAGGTGTCCGCTTCGCTGGGATCCGGTGGCGTGAGTGAAAAAGGCAACGATCGCAAGAAGCTCGACTTCAGTGCCGAGAACCTAAGCCTTGATGAGCTTCGTAAGCTCGGAAATGTCCCCGTTGCCCTGCAAGGAAAACTCAATCTCACAAGTCAAGCTCTGGCAGATCTCACATTCACGGAACAACCCGAAGCTGATATTCAACTATCGATTAAAGATTTCGTGGTTCCCCCGGCCAATATTCGTACAGCGATTGACACGATTGGGATCAGCGGATTCAAACTCCAAGGCATTGACCTGAAAGGTCGCTTGGCAGATGGTCTTTTCCTGATTGAAGATGGCCGCATTGGTAAAGAGGGCGATGAAATCAAAGGAACTATTAAGGGACGCATGGGCCTTCAGCTCAAAAATCAGAATGGCAAAATCTCGCAGGTTCTGGGTGGTTACAATCTTGAGATTGATCTCATTGTCAAAAAATCCTTCCAAGAGCGTGAAAAGCTTCTGCTTTTCTTGCTGGAAGCTTACAAACAACCGGCGGGCCCCGATGCTGACCGTTATGCTGTAAAAATCTCGGCCAATAACCCTTTCTTACCCCCCTCTATTGGTGCATTGCGGTAATTGGGATTCGGATCTGATCTGAATTGACTCCCCCTCTCCGCTCCAGAAAACTGGGCTCAAATTTTGTGACTCGATCGATTCTTCATGAAGCTCGATGGGGCGGAAAGGAACATTATGTCTGGAGTTAATAAAGTTATTCTTGTAGGTCGCTTAGGAGCAGATCCGGAAGTAAAAAGCGTTGGCAATGGCCAAAGTGTCGCAAGACTCAGTGTCGCGACCAGCGAATCTTGGACCGGAAAAGATGGTCAAAAACAAGAGCGCACTGAATGGCACAAAGTGGTTGTTTGGGGCCGCCAAGCCGAGAACTGTGGCAAGCACCTTTCAAAAGGTCGTCAAGTTTACGTGGAAGGCCGGTTGCAAACACGCCAGTGGGAAGATCAACAAAGTGGCGGCAAACGCTACTCGACAGAGATCGTCGCAAGCACGGTTCAATTCTTAGGTGCCGGCGGAGAGCGCAGCACTTCTCAAGAGTCGAACAATGACTATCAAGATTTCGGGCCAGAACCACAGTTTGATTCTTCGAACGACGAAATCCCCTTCTAAAGACCTGAAAAATTAGAATTTGAGAGCCAAGATGTTGATGAAACCTCTTGGCTCTTTCTTTTTAAGCCGCTTAAATTTACACTTTAGAGAATGAAAGCAAAAGGATTCGCTCTCATACTTCTCTCCTTCTCACTCGTTATCGTGGGCTGCCAAGTCTATGAAAATGATGGCCGAAAATCTTTTGAAAACCGAGCTCCTTCCAACACAGTCGCATCTCTCCAAAATGATGAAGGCTTGAGCGCCGAAAATAGTTCGCTTTGCTGGTCACAGCCTGCCAAAGAAGCTCTTTGGCAGCGAGACATCGATCTCGAAGCTCACGTCAAATTTTTAAATTCTGACACCATTGAAGTTTGCTTAATCCCCCCTGAAAATTGAGGTCGCCATGCTCTCCAAAGCACTCATCACCACTCTTCTTCTGATGACCCCAGCGCCTTCTCAAGCAGCTTCGGTCACTGAAGTGAAAGGGACTAAAATTTTGCTGGAGCTTGAAGACGAGCAAGAACTCACACCGAATCAGGAAGTCTTTATTATCGACGAAAATGGAAAACGCATAGGTCTTGTGAAAATTCGTCAGGTCCGTGGAGGCAAAGCCATCGGCGAAGTCACAAAGGGCCGCGCGGTCGTGGGTGGAATCACCCAACCCCGATCCAATCCCGGCTCGGCCCAAAAAGCAGCGCCTGCACGATCTCGCAATGAAAGAAGCTCCGACGAGAGCGAAGACACTTCTGTCTCCTCAAAGAAAAAACTGAGCGGCGGATTTCTTTTGGGCTATGGCTCAAACTCCATGAGTTTCACGGCTCAAAGAACATCTCCCAATGTGAGCGCTAATGTGAATTTCAAAGGCACCACCATTGGTCTTAAAGGTTTTGCGGATTATCACTGGTCGAAATCCATTTCCTTCCGTGCTGCCGCGTCTTACGAGCCCTTCGAAGTCAAAGGGACTGCTCAAAGTGGCAGCACGAACATTTGCTCTCCGGATACACCCAACTGTAAAGTGAGCTTCACTTATTTGGGCCTCGAAGGCGCCGCTCAATACAACTATATGAATTCTTCTAGCTTCCGTGGCTGGCTGGGCCTGGGTTATGCCTTTCTTCTGACGATGTCGAAATCAGTGAATGTCCCTAATCTTCAATCCGCCTCTTCCACGAATCAAATGTACCTCTTTAGCACCGGTGCAGAGATCGCCATGGGAAGAAAAAACTTTATTCCTGTGGCCCTTGAGTACGGCTACATCCCTGGAACCAATGTGAAAGCCAACGCGATTTACTTGCGTGCCGGCTACGGCTGGGAATTCTAACTTTCTTAAAATCTATCGACTGCCTCAAAAGCTATTGATGAGTGATCCGGTCGACACCGATCACTCCACGGATTTTCTGGAGCTCGAGAATCACTTGATTAAGCTGAGAAGTATTTTTGATATTCACTTCAAAAGTGGCCACTGCTTTTTGATCTCGCGTTGTCCGCACTTGGGCGTTTTGAATATTGATTTGCAAAGCCGCAAACACATCACTCATGGCTTTTAGTAGGCCCGGCATGTCTTGGCTAAACACTCGAAGACCCACTGAGCGTTCAAAGCCATCGGCCGATGACGTTGTCCAATCCACATCCACTTTTCTCAGCTGATCAAACTCAAAAGCTTTCCGACAGTCAGATCGATGCACAGTGATCCCACGACCACGCGTGATA
>JBKCXY010000134.1:0-3834 GCA_046315835.1 Pseudobdellovibrionaceae bacterium
ATACTGATCGATATCCTCTCTTTTCACATAGAGGTCGCCGAGAGATTCAACTTTCGATCGTCGCGTATCTGTGAAAGGGCTCCCCTTTGGAACGACAGGTATAAATTTTTGATTCAGAGGCATCAGACCGTAGATATGAAACGGTAACTGAGAATCTTTTTTGAATTCAGAAGCTTTCACCGGCACATAGCTCGCACGTATGATTTGAGAAGAAATAAACTCAAGCTTTGAAGTTTCTAAAAGTTCATTTTCAAGCATCACCAGATTGGCGCCTGATTTTTTGACAAACTCAGTGATTTCCTGTGGAATTCGTTTATTCACGATGACGACAAGAAAGGCTTCCGGGCAGCTTTGCTTGGCCACTTGGACGTAGCCGACAATGTCCTCTTTCTTAGCCGCCCTCACTGCAGAAACCACAACAAAGGGAACAGTTTCAAAGTGATTTCCTTCATCTAACAGTTCCTCGACCGACGCTTTCAGCGCTAGATGATATTGAAACTCAATGCAAATCTCAGTGAGCCGTTTTCGTTCGGCCGGATCATCTGTCACACCTAGAAAATGTATCTTTTGACTCATTTGACTGTTTTTACCTTCCAAGTGGCTTCACCAATAGAATCCAACTCCTGGGAGGCAATTGTGAGTAAAGATTGCGCAAACTGCTGGGGATCAACACTTAGGTCTTGCAGCGCAGCTGTGGGGACAGGAGTTCCATTGTTAGAAATATTAATCGCCCAGTGAATAAGAACTGATCTCAAAGACGGAGCTGCAATGCTGATCGAAAGCTTTCGACCTTCAAAGTAGAGGTCGTCGCCGTCTCTCTCTATTTTTCCCTTCAGGCGGGGGTTCAATTTGATCAGCTCCCCGCGAGCAAGATCGGCAAAGATCCGCTGGAAAGCGACTCCTGCAAAAAGGCTGATATCAAAAATCTCCAAAACAAAATGGAGCATTTCCGAACCTTCAATCTTTTGCTGGGCCAAGAGATCTTCCCCATCCAGCATCTCATTGAGCTCCACCCGACATGCTCCGATGAAGGCCACTGCTGAATTCCCCAAAAGACCGTGCTCAAAATAGTTCCACTGCGATTTCAGCTCAGCACCTGTATAGTTGATTTTTTGAGAAAGAACTTTTGTTTTTAAACTCATAGGATCCCTTCAAGTGCCCGCAAAGCTCTTTTGCAGGACTCGCACTCCGAGCACCAATTCTTCCCCGAGTTGTAACACGGCCAAAGATCTGATTTCTGAAGGCCTAAGTTAAATCCTCGCCGAGCAATTTCTGGTTTCTTCATGGCTACTGTAAAACACTCTACTCGAACTTTGTTGGCCGTTGATAGCTCAAAAGACCTCGTCAACCTCTGCATGAAATCCCGATTGTTATCAGGAAATGTGGTGGCTTCTTCTTTATTGAAGCCAGGAACCACCACTTGAATACCCAAGCTTTCAGCTAACCCCGCCCCAACATTCAGAAGAATCCCATTTCGATTGGGCACCCAAACAGACTTGGCTGTTTTCTGACTGGCTTTCAGATTATCAATTTTCACACTTCGACCCATGGGTATTTTTTTTGAAGTGGTGAGACTTGAGCCCCCGAAAGCCCCGATGAAGGGAAGCTGAATCACATGATGTCGGACTTTGTGACGACGGCACTGCTTACGGGCATGTTGCAACTCTCGCCCAGCCGCTTTCTGGCCGTAGAGAAAGGTGACCGCTTCGACTCTTTCAAACTTCTGAAGTGCCATCAAAAGATTTACTGAAGAATCCAATCCACTGCTTAAAAGAACTAATGCGGAAGATTTTTTCATAAAGCGCTCATCGAAGTATTTGCTACGGGCCTCAGATCCTTAATCAAAACTTGCAAGGATCTAGTTCCTGTAAAGTAATTCCATTGCACTTCACCCAAGACCTCGACCCATTCGCCTTTTTTTAAGTTCCTGGCCCAGTGTTCAGAGGGACAAGAAAAGAAAAGAGCATCAATCATTTTTCCTGTCTGCCCGACTTCCAGCTTTAACTTAAGATGCTGTTCTTTGAGCACTAAGCGCTGGCTCACTTTAGCGGCTTCCAGCTTTATTGTCGGAACTTCAAAACCCTGACCAAAAGGTCCTAAATGGTCGACCCACTTCATAAAACTTTCCGTCAGCTCTTCAAGCCGTGCCTCTGTGTCGTAGTAATGCGTTCGAGGTCGTGGAGTTGATTTTTCAGACGCCAAGTAATTCCGAAAATTTTCGATCACTTCAGAAATTTTTCGCTCATGTAGCTCGAACCCAGCAGCCGCTTCATGGCCGCCAAAGCGGTCAAAAGAATTTTTGGTAGATTGAAAAATTTCGATCAAAGAAGCTTCTGATCCATTCGGTAACCGCGCACTTCCTGTGACAATTCCGTCCTCAGAGAGCGAACCAATAAAGGTCGGCTTATGAGTTTCATTGGCGAGTTTTGTTGCAATCAACCCCACCACTCCTCGGTGGAAGCTTTTCGATGCCAGAAAGACAAAATCAGATTCAGGCCAGGCTTTGAGCATTTCGAAAGCCTCTTGCTCACCACTTCCCTGCAATTGAACACGGGTGTGATTGTTATCGAGAACTGTTTCTACCATCTGTTCGGCTTCAAGCTCATCCTCAACCAAATACAGATCGATGGGGCGAACTCCAAGCTCCATTCTGGAAAGAGCATTGATTTTAGGAGCAATTCGGATAGCCAAATCCTGACTGCTCAAACTGCGTCCTGAAAAACCCAAAGCTTTCATTAATGCTTTAAGCCCCCGACGCTCGGTCTTTTGAAGCTCGATCAATCCCTGCTTCACGAGGGTGCGATTATCTTCCACCAGAGGAACCATGTCTGTGACTGTGGCAATCGTGAAGCAATCAAGCAGTGATTTCAATTTGACCTGATCGGGCTGAATCAATTGAGATTCCGTGAGCTCGCGTGCTAAAGCGCGAAGCAAATAAAAACCAACACCGGCTCCGCAGAGATATCCGCAACCTGAAGTGTCCCCTTTTTGATTAGGGTTCACGATGGCCACGGCCTCAGGCAGCTCATCCGCAGGCTGGTGATGATCCGTAATCACCACATCAATGCCTTTGGCCTTTGCCACGGCACAAGCTTCCATGGCTGTAATTCCAAGGTCCACCGTCAAAATCAGCTGAACACCCTGGCTCGCTAAATCTTCAACAACCTTGGCGTGTAGGCCGTACCCCTCAGTCAGTCGCTTGGGTTGATAGTATTGAAGATTCTGAAAGCCCATTTGCTCGAGGCCGGACTTCAACAGCGCAAGACCTGAAGTTCCATCCAGATCAAAATCACCGTAAATGCAGATTCTCTGTTTCTTGAGAAAAGCTTCTTTCAAGCGAGCAACTGCTTTCTCCATATTCAGCAATGAGAAAGGATCTTTCAATTGCGTCAGCTTGGGATTAAAAAAATTCTCGAGATCCGCAGTTGGCTCAATCCCACGAGATTGCAAAATCTTCTGAATCAAAAAAGGAAAACGGCCTTCCGCTGGAAGGCCCATCCTTTGAGAATCATTTCGAGGAAGCCACTGTACCTTGCGCATTAACCCTAAGCTGCTCCCGGCTTCAATATCTTGAGTTTTTCCATCACAAGGATGAAAGGAGCTGCAACGTAAATTGAAGAGTAAGGTCCAAATGCAATACCGACAGCCAAGGCAAAGGCGATATCAGAAACGGTTCCGTCTGCGAAAATCCACAAACACAGTGCTGAAACGAAAGTCGTTCCTGCCGTAATGATTGTGCGCTCGAGCATGTCGTTAATGGCTTTGTTGATAATAAATTTGTAGCCTTTTTCCCTGTACATCCCTTCAGTTTCCCGAATTCGGTCAAAAACCACG
>JBKCXY010000135.1:0-2713 GCA_046315835.1 Pseudobdellovibrionaceae bacterium
GCCCAAGTACATTTTTGCCGACGAACCGACAGGTTCCCTCGACACAGCAAATTCAGAGAAAGTGATCAATTCACTCATCGAGATTAATAAAGATTTAGGAACCACAATTGTTCTTGTGACCCACGATCCAGACTATGCAGCTCTTGCAAAAAGAACTCTGCATCTGATCGACGGAGAAATGGCTTAAAGCTTTGTTTATCTCTTTAGCACAACCTATGGTAAAGGTATCTGAAGAAGCTTAAACTCAATTTGGTGATGAGGTCTGTCTATGAAAACAGAGAATCCATTTCATCCCGTAGTGCTTGTCACTGGTTGCAGTTCTGGAATTGGTCTAGCGCTGGCTGAACTACTTTATCGAGATCTTCATTATCGGGTGATCGTCACAGCACGAGATAAATCTCTCTCTGTCCTCAAAAATCGTTTCCCAGAGTCTGATCGTTTTATTGTACGCCCATTGGATGTAACGAATGACCTGAATCGGCAAAACCTGATTCGTGAAATTGACACTTTATGGGGTGGTGTCAATGTTCTGATCAATAATGCAGGTATCAGTTATCGCGCAGTTGTCGAGCATATGAGTGCCGAAGAAGAGCTCGATCAATTTCACACAAACTATTTTGGCCCGGTCGGATTAATTCGCTTGGTGCTTCCCCTTATGAGAAGAGAAGGCCGAGGAAAAATTATTAATGTTTCGTCAGTCAGTGGAATGTTAGCAATGCCTACCATGGGATCCTACAGTGCTTCAAAATATGCCCTCGAGGGATTGAGCGAAGCTCTTTGGTATGAGGTCCGCCCACTCGGAATTAATGTCAGTCTTATTCAGCCGGGGTTTGTAAAATCAAAGTCCTTTTTGAATGTGAAATACTCGGCACAGTCTGGCCCTGAACATGGCACGGTTGGTTTGTATGGAGACTACTATCAAAACATGACTCCTTTTATTGAAAGACTCATGGGCTATAGTCTCACCACACCGGAAGCCGTGGCCCTGAGGATCCTCAAGGTTATTCGAAAGAAGAATCCTTCGCTATGGATCCCAGCCACACTGGATGCGACGATTTTCTACTATTTGCGAAGATTTGTACCACGAAGAATTCTCCTCGAATTTCTTTTTGCCACTTTGCCCGCCGTGAGAAAATGGGCAAAGACCTACACCAACAAAAGAAAATAGGGCTTATGATTTGGTTCATCAAATGACACAGGTCTCTTTAGAACAATTAAGGCAGCTCGAACCAAGAAAGGGCGGCCTCACCGCCTCGGAAGTTGATCAGCAGCTCAAGATTTATGGCAAAAATGAAATCCTCGACACTTCAGAAAACAAAATATTAGAAGTCCTTAAGGACACCCTTCGAGATCCCATGATTTGGTTTCTCCTCGTGATTGGCTTGATCTTTTCATTCCTTGGGGAATTCAGCGAATCTCTTCTTCTTTTTCTCGCTATTGTTCCCCTTGTCTTTATGGATGCGGTTTTACACTGGCGAACACAATCGTCAGTGACTCTGCTCAAGAAGGAGTTATCAGCTCCCATCCATGTCTATCGCGAGGGCGAACTGACCACGATCGATTCACGAATCCTGGTCCCAGGTGATTTGATTGCTCTTAAGCCTGGATCTTACCTTCCGGCCGATGGCATTTTTGAAAGAACTCAAGAGCTTCAGATGGATGAGTCCACTTTGACCGGGGAATCACTCCCCATCTCTAAGAAAGCCTTTTTAGGTGATCTCTTTCTGAAGGGTCCCTCACTTCAATCTCATCTAGAAAGTGCATGTATCGGATCCGCTGGAACCAGAGTTCTGAGCGGATCAGGGGATCTCAGAATCACGGGGACTGGGCGCAATACCGTTTATGGACAAATTATTCAAAGTGTTATTGCCCTCAAACATCAGCAAACTCCCCTGCAGCTATCAATTCAAAAACTGATTCAATTTCTGATTTTGGCTGCAGGAGTCTTATGTGTCTTGCTCGCTGGAGTTCGAGTCATGCAAGGCCATGGCTGGCTGGATGCTTTCATCAGCTCTGCGACTTTGGCGATTGCTGCTTTTCCTGAAGAGTTTCCTGTCGTCTTCTCTTTCTTTTTGGGGGTTGGGGTTTATCGGCTTGCAAAGCGAAAGGCTCTCGTTCGCCGTGCTGTTTCTATTGAAGATATCGGAAGAGTCAGTTTCATCTGCACAGATAAAACGGGAACAATCACGCGGGGGGTGCTGGAGCTTTCCGAGTTTGATCTTCCCTCTCAGGTCACGTCAAAAGACTTATTCCCTATGATCCAATCTGCTATTGATCCGATAAGCCCAGATCCTGTTGACGTTGCTCTGCTTTCAAAACTTGGCCCTTCAAACAACTCCACCTGGAGTCGTATGAAAGTCTTTCCATTCACCGAAGATCGAAAGAAAGAGACTGTCATTCTGGCTCTCTCCCACGCCGAACAAGTCGCTTTTGTGAAAGGCTCACCTGAAAGTATTCTGAAAATGACGGGCTTGTCTGAGGATCAAAAATCAAGTTGGCTGAGCAAAGTTCAACATTGGGCCCAGCAAGGCAGCAAAGTTCTTGGATGTGCAAAAAGAAAGCTCACGCCTCAAGAGGCCAATTCAACCTTTGAACCCTGTTTGGATTTTGAATTTTGTGGAGTCCTCGTATTCAAAGACACTGTGCGCGCGGTAGCCAAAGAAGCGTTGGCTTACTGCCGTTCCACTGGGATCCGAGGTGTCTTGCTCACTGG
>JBKCXY010000136.1:0-2302 GCA_046315835.1 Pseudobdellovibrionaceae bacterium
CTTTAAAGGACTGAAGGTGTTTTCCAATAAAGCGAGCGACATTTTCCACTGCTGTCAAATCCGCAGCTCCTGTGGCCTCCGAAGGAGTCCCAACCGCAATAAAAAGAAGATCGGACTCAGCGATGGAATCTGCTAACGAAGTTGTAAATTTCAAACGACCAGAATCGGCATTTGATTTGATCATCGCCTCGAGACCCTTTTCAAAAATAGGACTTTGGCCGCGATTCAAAAGATCAATTTTACTCTGATCGATATCCGAGCAGATCACATCATTGCCCATTTCTGCGAAACAGACTCCAGTGACCAAACCAACATATCCTGTTCCAAACACTGAAATTTTCATCTAGATCCTTTCTCGAATCACGTTGTACTTCTTCGCGAAAACAACAACCAAAGCCCACACCAGTGCCAGACAGTACTTGATCTTCGAATGCTCATAATTGGACTCGGTCAGCCCACCCAACAAAAAACTGATGTGTGCCGTTACACACCCGAGAAGCAAACCCTTCTCGAAGTACTCTCGCTCAGGGATTTTTAAATAAGTTTTCAAACTCAGAATCAACAAATAACCCTGAAACAGCAAGTAACCTAAGAGCCCAATGATTCCAGCCCCTGCCAAAACATTTAAATACTGGTTGTGAGCGTGGCTCACGAGCAAATTTTCTGGAGCTCCTACTTGTTTGTAATACGCAGGCAATAGATCGGTGTTCTGCCCGTAGCCCACACCAAAAACAGGGGAATCATTCCACATGGCTAAATTAGCTCTCCAGATCCAAACCCGCTCTTGATCGCCTCCTTGCAGGCCATAATGAATTCGGTTTTGAAAATCTGGCCAGAGGAAGTAAAGACCCGCCACCAAGACAACGCCCGTGGCAACAATAGCAATCCCCAAACTCTTTCTATAGATAAACGCAGAGGTTGTCAGAGCTGCCGCCAAGGCTAACCAGACTCCTCGTGTGAACGAAAACAAGATCGCTAAACTGTTCAAAATGAAAACAACGAGAGTCGGTAAAAGTATTTTCTGATTCCATCTCAAAGATAAAATCAAAAGACCCCACAGAATAGTCAGAGGAAATGAATAGGAATGTGCAAACACGATGGCTTGCCCCAGAAATCCACCCGTGCGAACTCCCCCTGGGATCACTTGGAGGGTATTCTGACCCCGCAGAGGATCAAATCCCAAGAAAGGAATTGCCAGCGCATAAAGGCAGCAAACCCCTAAAACCCAAAGATACGGCCGAAAAGCCCGTTCGAGATCATCAGCTCTCTCCAAAAGTACGACCAGAGCATAGAGCGTGAAAATCCATTTAAGTTCTGCAAGAACTGCCAATGCCTGGTCAAACGACGAATCGCTGAAGAGAAAACTGAGCACCACAGCGATCGCAAAGGGAAGCCAGATCCAATCAAAACCCACTGAGTACTTTCTTAAACTGAGATCACCTTCTCGAGAGCGCTTAAATATTTGCCAAAGTGCTGCAAGGCATACCAACGCTGAAAACGCGTCCATCAGCGATTGTGAAATCAAGAGAGAAGCTGCAAAAAGAAAAACCAAGAGACTCTCAATTTTCATGAATGAGCTTTCCGAATGATGAGTCCGATGGAACTTGTCACATACTGATCTAATTTCACCTTGAGGTGAAGGTGTGGATGGAACGGTGGAACATCATAGATTTTATCGAATTCATGGCTCCCCGTGGACCAATTCACAGAAATTTCATGTCCCCTGCTTTTTAATCGAGAAATCAAACCCTCGATATCTTGCTTCCGGTAAAGCACCGTCGCTTCATGATCCACCGTGAGTTCAGTGCTTGAAACATTAAATTCGGTGGTATGAATGGCCAACCCCCCTGGCTTCACTGACTCCAGTGAAGACTCGATAAAACGTAAGCCAGCATCGAGACTGCCTAGATGTTCCAGAGCGCAACAAGACCAAACAAAATCGAACTGCCCTTGTCTCAGATCAGCCGGAATGGAATTCATATCCACAAAGCGATGATTGATTTGGTTTTTAATGGTTTCCACTGAACAGGTCCCAAATTCTGCAAATTGTTCGACCAGGCTAAAATGCTGCTCTGTTTGTGACCAACCTTTTTCTGCGGCGGCTGAAGGTTCCAAATCCGTCACTAAACAGTTCAATTCTCTTTTTGCAAAGACTGGAATCATCGGCTCTTGCCCGACACCAAAACCCAGAGCTTTCACACCAGCTTTTAACAAATTCTCTACTTCGAGCACTCTCATGATATAGACGTACTCCCAGTACTTGCGATGACTTCTTGCTGGAATGTTCAAGTCACGGCACCAA
>JBKCXY010000137.1:0-2243 GCA_046315835.1 Pseudobdellovibrionaceae bacterium
GTCTTGGAAAACTCCGGCTGAACTTTTAGTCACCATGGCTCCTGACGTGGGAACTTCGACGAACTTGAATCCAGCAATGGATGGAAAGATTTTCGGAGCACCCGTAGTCCCTGATTTCGAACAAGATCACGGCGTGAAAGATAATAAACTTCCTGATCTTGTTCCTGGAGAAGAAGTTTCAGACAGATTCTTGCGCTTTGAAATTGCTGAAGGAAACGTCATGTCTTGCGTAGGCTCGTTCGGAAGACTGAGAGACACTCTTGGAATTCCGATGATTCCGCTGATGACTGTTTACGACTTCTTTATCAAACGTGCCTTGGATCAGTATTTTTACAACTTGTACTGGAAATCTTCGTTTATCTGTGTGGGAACGCCCTCAGGTGTGAATCTGTCCCCTGAATGGGCTCAGCACGGCTGGAAGTCAGATTTCCAAATCCCAAATCAAATCACTTGGGAACCATTCTTCTGCCAAGAGCTGGATTGGATCTTGTGTGATGCAGTTCAACGTCACCTTACTTTCAATAACGAAGGTCGAAATGGTGTTCTGATCCGCGGAGTGACTCGCGGGATTGAACAAAAAGACATGATGACTTACCTCAAGCGCCAAGCTCGCTTTAAAACCGAACCACAACTTCTTTGTCGAGATGAATTTTCCCTAAATGGTGCAACAGCAGAATCAACAGTGGCAACGATCAGTGAATCTGAGATCATGGAAACCATACGCCAAGAAGTTTTGGCGGGAGCTTATTACCTGGTGGACTACCGTGGTTATGCGGGCTATGAGCCTGGCGATAACGTCGTGAATATTTTCTCTATGGGAAGTCCAACGACAGAGGCATTGAAGGCTTCGGAAGCCTTGCTGACCAAAGGAATCTACGCGAACGTGATCGTGGTGACTTCACATGATTTGCTCTGCGGAATTTTGGCTCACAAAAATGATTACGATTACTTAAAATCAAAATTGGGTATCAACTCGACACTTCATGTTCATCCGACGGAACACTTGAACGGTCACGAGTTCGTCACGGTGGCTGGTCGTCGAGTGCCTATCGTATCGGTTCATGATGGCGAAGCGGGACTGTTAGATAACTTAGGATCCATCGTGGGTGTACGCCAAGAAGCTTTGGCTGTTTACAAGCACTCAAAATGTGGTCGCCCGAAAGAAATCTACGAATATCACAGCATCGATGCTGCTTCTGTCGTGGAAGCCTGCGGGAAAGTCCTCGCAGAAACGGCACTTGAAGAAGTGAAAGTCAGCCAAACCGTATTGGGCGAATCATCGCTCACACAGAATAGCCCTTCGAAATGGACAGATTTGTGGCCGACTCGGCCATCCAATCGCCACTAGTGAGAGGAAAAGAGACGATCGATGAAGTTGCCTTTTCACGGAGATCTGCTGCGAGCGCCTCATAAAAAATACCAGGAAACTGTTGTCTTGGTTCATTTTTATGGAGCTCGGAAATCTTCGCTGAAACGGCACATTGAGTGGCTGAACGAAATTGGCTACGACTGCGTCTTCTTTGAACTTTTGGACACTCCGAAAAAAGTAAAAACTTTTTTGTTTTCCTCTCAGCTGAACTTTGGAATCAAAAATATTTGGACCGATCAGATTGAAGCTATTCTCAACACAATTCCAGGGAAGAAAATCATCTTTTCATTTTCGAATCCTTCGGCTGCGGCGATTGCAGCGATTGTCCGCCGAGGAGCTTTCGATATCTCAGCTCTGATTTGTGAGGGCGGCCCTAGCGGGGATCTTTGGAAATCCTTCTATAATTACTTCACTTATGAACAGCCTCTAAAGTTCTACCCACTGATAGCGGGCGCAGCTACACTGACGAATATTCTCTGGCATCCGCATTCCAATGAGCAGCTGCAGCATGCTGTCGCACAGCTTCCTCAGAGTTTTCCCATCCTTTCAATTCGAGGGTGGAAAGATCCTCTGATCAGCCCACAAATGATCGACAAGGTTTTTGAAAAGCATAGCCATTTGGATTGGCAGAAACTCAGCTTACCTTTGGGTGGACATCTGAACGGCCTGAAGGATTTTCCGCATGAATACAAACCTGCTGTCGAGCAGTTTATGAAAGAGCACGCTACTTCAGAATAACTGACTCAAAATCCTGTCCCTGGTCTCTGCTACCGCCTCAATGAAGCCAACATTTACCTATGAAATCTGCGTGTTCGTTGGTCACTTCTATTTCTTGTAAAACAAGAAATAGAAATTCCGTCCGATTTCCCTTTTT
>JBKCXY010000138.1:0-3308 GCA_046315835.1 Pseudobdellovibrionaceae bacterium
ATGGCCCTTTTGCCTTGAAGCAATGGAAGGATCATGAGTGGGCGTGGAGAGTGAATTTTGAGACTCCAGCCTTTTTGCTTCATGCTTTTCTCTCGGGAAGTGTTCCACAACTCGAACAGGTTATTTTTGTTGGCTCTGGGATAGCTGAGTCCCAGCCTGATCCCGGGGCCGCAAGCTACAGTGCTGCTAAACATGCGCTCTGCGGGCTGATCACCAGTCTTCAGAAGGAGTCTCCTCCATTTGATTTGCGCCTCTTTAGCCCAGGCTACATGGACACCGAAATGCTGCCCCCTAATGCCCGCCCGCGTCAGCCTGGGCAGAGGATTCTGAATCCAAAAGAGATGGCTGTGCAGTTTCTCAAATGGACCGAGTCGAAGGATGACATCGGTTCGCATCTTGTTATTAAATGAACTCCTTTGAAATCCCCCTGAAAAGAGGATGTCTATGAATACCACTCAAAAAGTTGAAAGCTGCATCATCATTGGATCTGGCCCTGCGGGATTAACTTCCGCGGTTTACTCGGCACGAGCTCGCATGGAGCCTCTCATGATTGAGGGCGAAGAAGCCGGTGGACAGCTCATGATTACCACTGAGGTGGAAAACTATCCAGGATTTGATCATGGGATTACGGGACCCAATTTGATTGCAGTGATGCGCAAGCAAGCGGAAAGATTCGGAACAAGATTCATCACAAAAAACGTCAGCAAAGTTGATTTCAGCGAACGACCTTTCAAAGTCTGGGTCGGGAAAGATCTGCACCTTGCGCAGACGGTGATTATCAGCACAGGTGCTTCGGCGAAGTGGTTAGGTCTTCCCAGTGAGAAGAAATTTATGAACCGTGGAATCTCTGCTTGTGCCACTTGTGATGGAGCGTTCTTTAGAAATGTGGAAGTGGGAATCGTGGGTGGTGGTGATACCGCCATGGAAGAAGCGAACTTCCTCACTCGATTTGCGTCGAAAGTTTATGTGATTCATCGTCGGGATTCATTTCGGGCTTCGAAAATCATGGCGGAAAGGACGCTGAAAAATCCCAAAATTGAAGTCATCTGGAACACAGAAGTGGCCGATCTTTTGGGCGATGATAAGGGCCTCACAGGAGTCATGCTTAAAAACACAGTGACAGGGGAAACCCACCAAAAGAATTTGGGCGGTCTTTTTGTCGCCATCGGGCACAAGCCGAACACAGATCTCTTTAAGGAGATGCTCGATCGGGATGAGAATGGCTATTTGATCACTCAAAAAGGATCCACTTACACAAAGATTCCTGGAGTTTTTGCGGCTGGAGATGTGGCGGATCATGTTTATCGCCAAGCGATCACAGCGGCAGGAACTGGTTGCATGGCGGCCATTGATGCGGAAAGATGGCTAGAGGCAAATCAGTAATGGCAAAAAAGAAAATCAACGCAAAAGACTTTATTGATAAAATCGAAAAGCTGGCTCGCACTCGGATGGTGAGTGGGGAAGTTGTTGAGCTCAATAATTTTCGTGATCTCAAGAAAAAGACAGATCCTAAAACAATTCTCGTGATCGAAGACGACGAGACCATGCGATCAGCGATGAAAAGAATTTTTGAAATTGATGGGTTCATTGTGAAAATGGCAGCTGATGGGACTGAACTGTCTGCAATTTTAGATGACACCACTCCTGATTTGATTCTTCTGGATGTGGGCCTGCCTTGGATTAACGGTCTTGAATTAGGTCAAATGCTGAAAGAGCATAAAGAACTCAAGAAAATCCCTTTGGTTTTCGTTTCTGGTAAAAGCAGTGACGAAGATGTGAAGCAAGCATTTCAAATTGGGGCTGACGATTATATCAAGAAGCCCTTTGATATTGATAAGTTGAAAAAAACAGTATCCACTTTATTGAAGATCACTGAATAGTTATTTAGTCTGCGACAAGCATTCCAACAACACATTGCGAGTTCACAGTGGCTGAATGCCAAGGGCCGCCACCTTCACCCGTCACGCGCGTGAGCAGGTTTGTGGTATTACCAAAAGTAAATTTCTCGATATTGTTGGCAAAAGCGGTTGAGCCATTGGCCACGTAAACTGAACCTGAGCTTTCATCGTAAGCGATGGCTGAAGGTCCATAGATAAATGAACCATCGGGACTAGAAATAGCTGAGCCAATAGACGTAATAGTATTAGTTGTCTCGTTCACTGAGTAAACCCAGACTGTATTTTCGTTCACTGTGGAAGAGGCGTAAGTCACTAAAATTTTCCCGTAGTTTCTCATGTAGGCAATCCCTGTGGGAAAGCGAGTGGCACTGGGAGCCGCGATCTGGCCTGAGCAGTTGGTGCCGGAAGACGAAATTCCCAAGCGGTTTTGAGCTGCATTGGCGTGAGCCCAAAGAATGTTACCGTTCCCTAAGAGAACCATCGCAGACATCAGAGTCGTTGAAGTTGCACAAGAAGCCGCTGGAGCATTAATAAATGGCGCTGTCCCTACGCGTGCACCTGAGGCCCCGCTCGAAGTGAACTTTTCGATGCTCGTGGACTTGCTCAGCACAAAGCCGCCATTACCTGAGGCAATCATCGCTCGAGGCTGAGCACTGATTGCCGTTGTATCCACAGACCAGTTATTAAATTCGGAAAGACCTGACTTCTTCACGCGGTCAATTCGACGTCCACCGGTGCGTTCAATGGGGACCAGGAAATATTCAGAATCTAATTCAATAAGGCCTGTGGGCCACTGTCCTGCAAGACCACCATAATCGATCACTGCCGGATTCTCGACGGTTCCCTGAGACAGACTGATCCGACTGACCAGACCTGAGCCAGTGCTGGCCGTTGTCCGAGTGGCTGTGAGAGGTCCCACATAACAAGTGCCTGAAGCCACATATAAAAATCGATCGTCCTCGGAAGAAGGCTTTTTAGCGCAGCTGATCGAAACTGAGACTGCTAAAACAGCAGCTAGGAGTTCTTTCATGTCTCACTGGTCGGCTCATTTCGAGAGTGTCTTTAGAGAATCTTAATAAACTGATGATCTACTGGACTGAAGTCTTAGGCGGTGGGCTCACATAGGCACGGTAGATCAGGAAACGAGGATCCTTCAGCTTTAGGGAGTTCAATCTTAAGCCGGAACTGCGCCGATTCTTTCAATTTGTTTGATGAAGTGAAACTGACTCAAAATCCTGTCCCTGGTCTCTGCGACCGCCTCAATGGAGCCAACATTTACTGATGAGATCTGCGTGTTCGTTGGTCATTTCTGTTTCTTGTAAAACAAGAAACAGAAATTCCGTCCGATTTCCCTTTTTTCTCTAGAGAGTTAGGTAGTTAGAGGACGGCGTTCTGCTGAAGGGACAGGAT
>JBKCXY010000139.1:0-3350 GCA_046315835.1 Pseudobdellovibrionaceae bacterium
TTACGAGACTGCTCTTTGAGCTTTTTCCGACCCAAAAAGTAAAATGGAATCAATGTCAAAGCTCGGCCTAACAGCAGAATCGAACAAATCACAGCCAGATTGTTCGTGACGAGAAGACTTACGAGCGGGAAAAAGTACAACCCCCCGTAATTCAAAGCTTGAATCGCATTAGCGATTCGAAAGTTGCCAAGTCCTTCGAAAATTCCTCGGGCCAGGGTCGCTGCAAAAGTTGGCAAAATACCCAAGACAAGAAGAATCAAAGACACATGCACTTCGTCGAATAGACCTGGATCTGAAATCTGAAAAAGCCGATCGGTGATCTCGTGATTCCAAATGGCCGCAATGACAATAGCGGCAAAGAACACCAGCAACAAGTAACGCTCTGACCTTCGCAAAAGCCCTAAGGCCGAATCTGCATCCCCTGTGGCCAGGCTTTGGGTCATGATTCTCCCTGCCCCTAAATCCAGGATGACAAACAAGTTCATCACCGTCCACAGAACCGTTAGAACCCCGAACCTGGCATCATCCAAATGGCGCCCTAAGATGGGAATCGCCACCAATGCCAAGAGAGCTGGCAAAAGGTGACTCACCAAAGTCAGGATAAATCGACGGTCAGATGCTTGGGTCATGGAAGCAATATCCTGACCCACTTTGCGGCTTGGTTCAAATGTTTACTCAAGAAAACACTGCATCCAAGCTGCGCTTGAGAGCCCGAATTTCTTGACTGAGTGAAGGCTTTAGGGGACTTTGTTCCAATGCCTTCAAGACAACAATCGCTCCTCGATGCTGCCGATCGAAAAGTCCTCGTTATTGACGGGGCCATGGGGACCCAAATTCAGGCCCTGAACCTGAGCGCCGAAGATTTTGGTGGGGAGCATTTTGAAGGCTGCAACGAAAATTTGATTTTGACGAGGCCCCATCTTATCCAAGGCATTCACGAAAAATATTTGAAAGCGGGCGCTGACATCGTCGAGACCAACACGTTCGGTGCCACGGCCCTGGTTCTTGATGAATATGGCTTGGGCTCAAAGGCCTATGAAATCAACCTCAAAGCCGCTCAAATTGCCCGAGCCGCCTGTGACAAATTCACTACTCAAGACTCGCCTCGCTTTGTTGCTGGCAGTATTGGTCCCACCACTAAATCTCTGTCAGTGACTGGTGGGGTTAAGTTTGAGCAGCTCGAAGAAGAATTTTACCTTCAAGCCAAAGGCTTGATCGACGGCGGCGCCGATTATCTTTTGATCGAAACCGCTCAAGACTCGCGCAATATCAAAGCCGCTTTGCGGGGAATTGAAAAACTCGAGCACGAGCGCAAAGCCAAGTATCTTGTGGCTATCAGTGGCACTGTGGAGACCATGGGAACATTGCTTGCTGGCCAAACTGTGGACGCCCTTTTGGCAAGCGTCATGCACCGAGATCTTTTTTACATTGGTCTTAACTGTGCCACGGGTCCTGAGTTCATGACTGATCATATTCGTACGTTGGCAAAGCTTTCGCCTTATAGAGTTGCCTGCGTTCCCAATGCTGGTTTGCCAGATGAAGAAGGCTGCTATTTAGAAACTCCAACGATGATGAGTAAAACATTGGAGTATTTTCTGAAGGCGGGCTGGATCAACGTTGTTGGCGGCTGCTGCGGAACTCGCGAAGATCACATTCATTCGTTTGCTGACCTTGCCAAAGGCTTTAAGCCACGCCCCTTGCCTGAACTTCATAAATCGATCTTGAGCGGAATTGATTTCCTCGAAGTCTCAGATGACATGCGACCTTTACTTGTGGGTGAAAGAACCAACGTCATTGGTTCTAAGAAATTTAAGACCCTCATCACTGACGGACAGTTCGAAACAGCCGCCGACATCGCTCGCGCGCAGGTCAAAGCTGGGGCTCACATCATCGATGTCTGTTTGTCTAATCCAGATCGGGACGAGCACAGCGATATGATTCGATTCATGGAATATGCATCCAAAGTCGTCAAAGCTCCTTTCATGATCGATTCGACCGATGAACAGGTGATCGAAAGAGCTCTCACTTTCTGCCAAGGAAAATCCATTATCAATTCGATCAATCTCGAAGACGGTGAAGAGCGTTTCGAGAAAGTGGTCCCTTTGGCCAAATCCTATGGCGCTGCTCTTGTGGTGGGCACCATTGACGAAGATCCTGAAAATGGAATGGCGGTTACCCGCGAACGAAAACTCGAGGTCGCCAAACGCAGTTATGATCTCTTGGTGAATAAATACGGAGTCCTTCCCGAAGATATTTATTTTGATCCTTTGGTTTTCCCCTGCGCCACCGGTGATCAAAAATATGTGGGCTCAGCTGTGGAAACCATCGAAGGTGTGCGCCTCATTAAGCAAAAATTTCCTCAATGTAAAACAGTGCTCGGTGTTTCCAACGTGAGCTTTGGCTTGCCTGCAGCTGGTCGAGAGGTTCTCAATTCTGTGTTCCTGCACCACTGTGTTCAAGCAGGTCTTGATCTTGCGATTGTGAACACTGAAAAGCTTGAGCGCTATGCCTCGCTCCCCGCTCACGAGATCGAACTGGCGAACAATCTTCTGTACAACAAAGGCGAAGATCCTGTCGCTGCCTTCGCAGCTCAGTTCCGTGAAAAGCGAGTCAAAGCCGCCAAACGCGACCTCTCAAAACCACCCCAAGAAAGACTTCCACAAAATGTCATCGAAGGTTCTAAAGAAGGCCTCATTGAAGATCTGGATCTGTGCCTTCAAAGCATGAGACCTCTTGAGATCATCAATGGCCCCCTCATGCATGGCATGGACGAAGTGGGTCGGCTCTTTAACGACAACAAACTGATTGTGGCCGAAGTTTTACAAAGCGCCGAAGTGATGAAATCCGCTGTCGCCCACCTTGAACAATTCATGGAAAAGAGTGAATCCCACAATCGGGGCACCATGCTTTTAGCCACAGTCAAAGGTGACGTTCACGACATTGGTAAAAATCTCGTGGACATTATCCTCAGCAATAACGGCTATAAAGTGATCAATCTTGGGATCAAAGTTCCTCCTGAAAAACTGATTGAAGAGGCCAAAAATCACAAACCTGATTTTATTGGACTGAGCGGGTTATTGGTGAAATCAGCTCAGCAAATGGTCATCACCGCCGAAGATCTTCAACGAGCAGGAATTCATGCCCCTTTGATGGTGGGTGGTGCCGCCCTGTCTCGAAATTTTACCGAGAAGAAGATTTTGCCAGCTTATGGCGGCGTCGTTCTGTACGCCCAAGATGCGATGAATGGTCTTGATCTTGCGAATCAGCTCCGCGATGAAGAGCAGTTTAAAAAACTCAAAGAAAAATCAGACCAGCGCCGCAAAGAAGTCAGTGAAATGGCACCTGTGAAT
>JBKCXY010000140.1:0-2348 GCA_046315835.1 Pseudobdellovibrionaceae bacterium
GAGATGATTTTTCATTTGCAACAGAGGAAGGCCTTGGATGGCGCTAAAGTCTGTGCAAGTGATTTCTTCGAAAAGGCTCGCGCCATAGGATTCAATTTTATAAGAACCTGCGCAGTCGAGCGGTTGATCGAGCTCGATGTACCGCCAAAGCTGTTCCTCGGTGAGGTGGCTCATCTTTAAATGAGTGACATTGATAAAGCTTGCTTGTTTCTGAGCGCTGCAAATATGGATTGCTGTCATCAGCTGGTGGGTTTTGCCATTCAAAGCGCTCAGTTGCTCAAATGCCTTTTCCGGAGTTTTTGCTTTTCCCAGTCTCAAAACAGACCCATCGGGGCGGGTTAATGCGGCGACCTGGTCTCCACCAATGACCACTAAATGACTTTGACTCGAGTACTTCTGCAGGACGGCAAGGGCTTTTCCTTCCGCCAGAGCTGCAGCCAAGGCCATGGGGTCTAAAATCTGTGATTTGAGAGGTTCTTCGTCAAAGGGCGAAGCTTCAGCTTCAAAGGGAATATCCAAGAATTTCATGAGAGCCTGTCGGTACTTAGAGGTACTCGCCAAGATCAAGCGGGGTGTCTTTGAATTGGACTTGAGATCTACCATGGCCATTCAGGCTAACAGACTGTGTAAGGATTTCAAGGCTTTGCGAAGAGAGAAAATCTCAGATAGAAGTTCACTCATGGACCGAGCGACAGAATCTCATTTACCCGATGTGTCTCAAGAAAGAGTGCCAGCAAAGCATGCTCAAATTTTGGATTGGGTGGGCATGAGCGGCATTGAGCTTCCGCTTTTATGGACCGTCGGATCCTACAGCTTAGCTTTGCCTGCAAAGGTGGAAGCGGGCGTTTCGCTGATCCAGCCTGAAGCGAAGGGGATTCACATGAGTCGCCTCTACCGCGAAGTGCAGGCGCAAATGGGAAATTCTCCACTCAGTTGGGATCAGCTTCAGTTGGTGATGTCCGAATTTCAAAAATCACATGCAGAGCTTTCGGATCAATATTTTTTGTCGGCCGAGTTCGCTATTCCTCTTCAGAGAGAGTCTCTCAAATCATCATTAAAAGGGTGGCGCACATACCCGGTGAAAGTCTCTGCTCAAAAAACATCTTCGGGGGAGATTAAAGCCAGCTTGGAAGTGGTGGTGACTTATTCCTCGACTTGCCCGATGTCTGCAGCACTTTCAAGGCAGCTCATTCAAGAAAACTTCAAAAAAAGTTTTGCGCAAAAAGATTTTGATTTGAAAGATGTCTATGACTGGTTAGGGACGACGGAAGGTGTGATTGCAACACCCCACGCTCAGCGGTCTTTTGCAAAACTCAAAATTTGGAGTTCTCAGTTGGATCCTGTGTTTTGGATTGATCTGATCGAAAGGGCTTTGCCGACGCCGGTGCAAACGGTGGTGAAGCGTGAAGACGAGCAGGAGTTCGCTCTCAGAAATGGCCAGAATCTCATGTTCTGTGAAGATGCGGCCAGGCGTCTCCAAGCAGCTTTAAGGGAGCTCCCCAACGATCTTCTGCAGGGTTTTGAGGGTGAAGTTCGCCATGCGGAGAGCTTGCATCCCCATGACGCAGTAGCGCGTTTTTCCCAAGCTTTTACGTCTAATTGATAATTTTTCTCAATTCTTGACCTTCGCGGGTGCTCCTGCCTATAAATGAAATTCATTTTCATTAAAGGGGGAGCCATGGAGCTCACAAAGATTCCGACATTGCCAAAATTCACCGGAGGAGAAAACCGGGAAGAGCGAACTTTGAGTCGGGAACCTCTTGATAAAAGTGCGTTTAAGCAAGTCATTCGAAAGATGAATCTCAAAGTCACTGATCAGAGACTGCTCATTCTTGCGGCTCTTCACGAAGGGCGAACCCATGTGACGGCTCAAGAAGTTTACGAGATCGTTTCTGCCAAAGATCCAGAAATTGGCTTCGCCACGGTTTATCGATTTTTAAGAACACTCACCGAACATCATTTTGTGACAGAAGTACGCATGGGTGGTCTCCCTGCGCGCTATGAAATGACGCCTCAGTCTCACCATGATCACCTCACTTGTGTCTCTTGTGGCAAGATCTGCGAATTTGAGAATCATGAGATTGAAGCCCTGCAGGAGAAAGTAGCGACCCAATTCGGCTTCGAACTGACCAGCCACGTGCTGGAACTCTATGGGGTTTGTCCAGATTGTCAAAAGCGAAAAAAAGCCAAAGCCTCGTTTGGCAATTAGCAACTGACTCAAAATCCTGTCCCTTCAGCAGAACGCCGTCCTCTAACTACCTAACTCAATAGAGAAAAAAAGGAAATCGGACGGAATTTCTGTTTCTTGTTTTACAAGAAACAGAAATCACCAACGAACACGCAGATTT
>JBKCXY010000141.1:0-2190 GCA_046315835.1 Pseudobdellovibrionaceae bacterium
CGCTATGGCCCAGTCAATTCCCTTAGCGACAGCGATGTTCGGGCATCCCGAAAGAGAACAGACTTTCCCCGCAAGCAATCGAGCTTGAGGAGCCACTCCGACGAACCCACTCGCCAGTTGTCCGCCGAGAATTGTGCCCGCTACATGAGAACCATGCCCATCCGCATCGAAAAACTCATAAGCCCCGCCGGATTCGCCAATAAAGTCTTTGCCTTGAAGAAAATTCGCCTTGAGAGCGGGATGCTCGCGATCAACACCCGTATCTAGAACTGCGACTTTCACGTTTTGCCCGCGAGCACCTTGAGCCCAAGCTCCTGGCGCTTTGACGGCTTTGATTCCCCACGGCTGTGGAGGGGGGTCGATACTCAAAGTACGAGATGAGAAAGCTTGCGAAAAAGCTCCCCCTCGAAATGGCCGCGGGGCTGGTCGAACAATCTCAGACTCGACCCAAGCGATGGAAGATTCCTGGGAAATGGTCTGAAGATCGATGAAAGAGTCTGAGTCGATGATCAGAGCTTTGAGATGTTTGAGTTCATCAGAAACAATGGCTGGGCTCTCCAGATTTTGAAAAGACAAAGTGGAATTAAGAGTACCCGACCGGCTCAGGCGCACCTGAGTAGAAACATGCTCAAAAACTTTCTGATCTTTAAAAAAGACGAGGTAGGGATCTGCCCCTGCAAAAGCGGATGATAGCAGTACGCTTAGAACAACGACCAACCTTGGCGTTACACTCATAGGACCCCTCCCAAAATGATGACATGCGCAATTTTTCAGATGCTGAATTATGACGCAAGCCTTTTACGCAATAGCGCTTTGCATTATAGAGTTTTGATCTCGAGTTGTTCCTCACCCCGAGAAAAGACACAATAATTTTATGAAAATTTTTTCTATCTTTGCCAGTAGTCTCGTGTGCTTACCCCTGCAAACCTTAGCCAATGCCGATCAACTTCGATTTGCACCAGAGCCCTTGAACCTGAGCCTTGCTCCCGCAAGCCTGATGACAGAAAGAACGAGCTCCGGATTTAGTTTAGGTGGGGTCCAATTTCCCACAGAGGCCTCTCGCACCGAGTTTTCTGAAGATCAAAAAAATGTTCTCATCACCGTGGACGAAAAACTGATTCAACCTGATTTCTTTCTCTTATTGGATCAAGAAAAACCTGAACCGCTTGCCGCCGGCAAACCCGTGGCCAGCGATGACTTGAAAGTTTTGAAAAAAGAAAACGGAATCACTACTTTTTCAGTTCCCACGTCGAAAGTGAGCCTTGAAAAGCTAAAATTTTGTTTCACTGAAAAGAAAGCAGATCACTCGAAAGTGCTTTGTCATGAGCCACAAAGTGCCGGGAACTCTTTGCTTGTCGGCCAACAAATGGCCTCAGGGAACCAACGGGTATCTCTTGAAGGGCATGAAAAATTGCGAGTCATTCATCGCCGTGGACATCTTTCTTTCATGATTGAAACTGAAGTCCCCAAAGTCGAACTTTTCGAAGCGAGCCTTGACGATCAGAACAACTTGAAACTGGTGGCCCATGGAGCTCCTGTGTTTGGGGCTGTGACTAAAATTTCCGGAGAAAGATCCGCTCTTTTTCAGCACACCATTGGTGATACTCGAAAATTCTACGAAGTTCGCATCCCTAAGGAAGCTCCTTTTCTCAATGCATCGGGAGGCAAAGGAATTGTATTTTCATATGAACTCAAGGGTGGGCAGTTCCCGCTCGACAAGAATCGCGTGAAGCTGAAGGAACCCAGTGTCCGGACGACTTATGGAAAGACTGTGGATCTTGAGCTGGACTTAAAACCCACAATGAAAGCGGAATCCCAAGAGCAATCTGTGACAGGAAACCTTTGGACTTTCGCCTCACCAGAGCTTTACAAAGTGAATCGTTCCACGGTGAAAGTGACAGACGAAACGGAAGCTGGAGTCGTCACTTCCATTTTTGATTATGAAGTTTACCGAGGCCCCCAAACTTACCTCTCAGGCCGGGCCGGGATTTCTTTTGCGACGGGGGGAAGCTTGGCCTTAGTGAGTGACGTGCTCGCCACTCATTGGTTCAATGAGCCTTTCGGCAGAAGCTATTATTTCAGCCGTCAGCGCTGGGGTCTCAATGTAGGCTATCTACAAACAGCGGTGTCCAGCAAAAAAGATTCTGAATACATGAATCTTCACACTGATCTTCTCTATCGCTTCAGCCC
>JBKCXY010000142.1:0-2777 GCA_046315835.1 Pseudobdellovibrionaceae bacterium
TTTGTGGTGGCTTCAGGTTTTGCTTTTTCCATTCTTTTTACAGTTCTGTTTCGTTGTGATTATTTTTGGGCTTCGGATTTTGCTTCCGCGGTTGGAGGCCGGTGTTTACCCCGTGGGATTCAACCGAGGATTTTTTGCTTGGTACTCCCATTCCATGCTGACTCGCTCGGCCCGTTGTTTTGGCATTCACTATCTACTTCATTGCACAGCAAGCTTTCGCTATTTGTACTGGAGAGCGCTGGGCGCAAAAGTGCCCTTCAATATGAGCACGAGCTACAAGATCACCATTCACGATGCGCCCATGATCGAACTTTCGGAAGGGGTGACCTTGGCTGAAGATGTGACTCTGTCTGGGCACTTGGTCCGCGGAGATAAAGTGCTGGTCGCGCCTGTGAAAATCGGCAAAGGTGTTTTTGTTGGACGAGAAACCTATGTCGGACCGCGCACTCGGATTGGCGATCAAGCTTGGGTGGGGATGGATAATATTCTCTCAGGGGATGTGGTTGAACCCGGCCAAAAAGTGGCCTCCCACGAGTGGGCTCAAGGTAAGCCCCGTAAAGATTGAATTTAAGAGAAATCATTTCAATGAATCGATTGTTAGTTATTCTATTTTTTCTTCAATCAGGGCTCTTGGGTGCAGCCCATGCAGCAGCCATTAAGTTTAATCATCGCTGGGAATTTTCGGGAAATTTGCAGGGCACTGATCTCAATCAAGAGGGTTTTTCTTCGCTGGAGCAAAAGGGTGACTTCTTTGGCCTCATTGCCCTTGACCAGAGTCTCAAGTGGGACAGTTTCTTTTTTGAGGTTCGACCAGAACTGAGGATTGTGAACTCAACGGCTTTTCGGGCGACACCTGGCGATATTGCTCAGCCGGTTCTCATTGATCAGAGTCGAGTCATGGATTTTCATCAGCAGCTGTGGCCGTCGAAAGATCGTCGAGAGACGACAATCATCATCAGTGACAGTGAAAAATTGAATCTTCGCTATCAGAGTGAGAAGCTGGATGCGTTGATAGGAAGAAATCCATTTAATCCTTCGATCCTGAGACTGAGTCCCATTTGGAATAAATTTAGCCGCAATGTTTTTTCTCAAGCTTATCCGGGCGTGCAGTTCAATCCCGACGTGGCGCAAATAAAGTATACTCATGAAAATATTTGGATTCAAAACGCCAATGTTCAATCGGATTTTCGCGAATTGAGTTCTTACCTGCTGCTGATGGGGTGGGCGGGGGAATCCATCGAAGTTTAGGGTTTAGCAGGACTGCTTTTCGATGAGACCACCGTCGGATTTAATGCGAGCTATACTTCGAGTGAATCCCTTTACAAAATGGAGCTCCTGCGGGTTCTGGCAAACGAGAGCTTTCTTGTAGATCATTTGGAGTTCGCGCTGGGCTATGAATCATCTTGGACCAGTCAATTTTCTGTAGTTTTCGAGTATCTTTACAATGACATCTCAGATAATTTTGAAGACCCCAAAGACCTCAATCTGGGGGTTTCAAAGTTCTGGACACTCCGAAGTAAACATTATTTTCTTTCGCAGTGGGATTACCAGTGGAATGAAGTTTGGAGCACGGCTCTCATTCCCATCTTAAATCTGGCTGATGCGAGTCTATCGATGGGTTTGAATCTACGTTGGCTCGTCAATGACGATTCTGAGCTATGGCTGCAGGGGCGGATTGGTTTTGGAAAAGATCAGTCTGAGTTCAGCGATCGTTCGATAGTTTTTCCAGATTCAAGGTATTTGGGATACAATCATGTGATTTCACTGGGTGGCAGAGTTTACTTCTAGGGGGGCGTGTGCGAGTTTTAATTACTGGAGCGCAATCAGACATTTCACAGGCACTCAAAACTCATTTTCAGTATAAAGAGCATGAAGTTTTCATGACCACCAGTCAGTCCGCTCAACCTCCGGAAATATTTCATTTTGATTTGAGTCGGCCTGAACTCAGTCCTGATTTGGAGAAATTTATTAAACAAGGAGTGGATGCCTTGGTCTTAAATGCGGCAACTCCCACCTATCGGATAGGGAGTCTGGAGAAAATAGATTTTACAGAGCTTGATCAGTTTATCAGGGCCAACATCCAAGGAAATCTTTTTCTCCTGCAAAAGATTTTACCTATCATGCGGGTGAGAAACTTTGGGCGAATTATTTTTGTTTCAAGCCAAACTGCTGTTTTTCCTGTCACCGGCTATTCGGTCTATGGGGCCAGTAAATCAGCGATGGAAACTGTGATGAAGTACGTAGCCTCTGAATATGGGGAGCATAACATTACAGCGAATAGCCTTCTGTTGGGTGTGATTCATACCAAAAGAAATGATAAATATATTCGTCGTTCTTCCATTAAGGAGCGAATGCTGGGAAGTATTGCTCTGAAGCGCCTTGGTCGCCCAGAAGATCTTTTCCACGTGATGGATGCGCTTCTTGATAAAAATTCTTATATTCAAGGAACAGTGATTGATGTGGCTGGCGGGATGTCAGCTCCATATTAGACTGGCAATCCCTAAATGATAGCCAGCTCCCATCGCCACCAGGAGTACTTTATCTTTGGACTTGATCTTTCCCAACTCGGAGGCTTCGCTCAAGGTCACTCCAAGACTTGCACTCGATGAATTCCCTAAATGATTGAAAGTGATATGAGTACGTGACTCATCCGCGCCTAATTGCTGAAGGATTCTTTGAATGATCTGTCCATTTCCTTGGTGGAACACAAAGAAACCATAGTCCGAAATCTTTTCGCCAGCTGCTTTTAAACACTGTTCAACCTTCAGAACCAAATC
>JBKCXY010000143.1:0-42116 GCA_046315835.1 Pseudobdellovibrionaceae bacterium
ACTATTTATTTTTAAAGAAAATCTGAAAAAGCATTACTCAGTTACGAGACCTGGACTTTTGGCTGGTAGGAATTGAGAGTATTAACGTCTACTTCAAGAACCCAATGTCCTTTGCGTATGCCACAACTTTGCCAATCGCATAGTAAATCGTTGGATTGAGCTTTTCGACATTGTCGTACTTGGATTTCAATCGTTCCATGTCAAACACATGAACTGTATCCGTTGAAAAGAGTACAGCGATATGAATATCGAGTGCGCTCGCAAGTTTCTTGAGCGTGGAGATCGAGGGATCTTTCTTATTGCTTTCAATATGAGCGATTGTACTTTGGCTAACACCTGCAGCCTTGGCCAACTCTTGCTGAGTCAAATGCCTACGCTCCCTGAGGTAGACAAGTCGCTCCCCTAAGCTATAGCCATCATTTGATCCTTTATTACCAGGCCTATCTTTAGCCATATGAAAACCTCCAGAAAAGACATCGGCGTAAATTATCAATTTTATTAGAATAATATCAATATATTGATGTATTTTATTATAATAGTACACTTATTATTACCACAGGTATTGACAATATGCATGATTTGTGGTCTAATGACCTCAATAGCACGGCCTTCATCTAGCACATTCAACTTAGTCTACGGCTCAATATTCAAGTGAAGTTATTCAAAGTCTGAGGAGACTTATGTCATCACTACACGAAATTATTTGCCCCCATTGCTCCAAGGCATTCAAGGTCGATGAGGCAGGTTACGAATCTATAGTTAAACAAGTTCGCAACAACGAGTTCAAACAGGAACTTAATGATCGGCTTGAGATAGCGGAAAAAGAAAAACAAAGTGCGATCGAGCTTGCAAAAGCAAAATTAAGATCCGAGCTGCAACTGAGTTCAGTTGTTAAAGACAGTGAAATCCAAGAACTGAAGGCAAAGCTACAAGCCAGTGAAGAGACTAAGAGCGCAGCAGTATCACAAGCGATGACTTCCATTGAAAAGGAAAGAGATCATCTAGCATACGAACTTGAACGTTTGAAGCTTGAAAAACAAACTGCAGTAGATCTTGCAGAAGCAAAACTACAAAATCAACTGCAACAGATCGCCCAGTCAAAAGACTCAGAGATACAAAAACTCACATCAAAAATTTCGTCATTAGAGGAAGTCAAAAATCTAGAAGTGTCAAAGGCAGTTGCATCTCTTGAGAAAGAACGTGACGCCATTAAGAGTCGCCTAGAGCAAATGGAACTTCAAAAACAATTAGCAGAGAACGCACTCAGAGACAAATATGAAACCCAAATCAAAGACCGCGATGCTGCCATAGAGCGACTTCGTGACATGAAGGCAAGATTGTCAACTAAGATGGTTGGCGAAACTCTTGAGCAACATTGCGAAACCGAATTCAATAGAATAAGAGCTACGGCATTCCCAAGAGCATATTTTGAAAAGGATAACGATGCCAAAAGTGGGAGCAAAGGTGACTTCATCTATCGCGACTCTGATGACTCTGGCACTGAGATAGTTTCGATCATGTTTGAGATGAAAAACGAGAACGACGAAACCTCGACAAAAAAGAAAAACGAAGACTTCCTCAAAGAACTTGACCGAGATAGAAACGAAAAGAATTGCGAATACGCGGTGCTAGTGTCCCTTCTTGAGCCTGAAAATGAGTTTTACAACTCAGGGATTTCCGACATGTCACATCGTTACCCAAAAATGTACGTTATTCGACCGCAATTCTTCATACCTATGATCACGGTGCTTCGAAACGCTGCAATGAACTCTGCTAAGTACAAAACGGAGCTTGCACTGGTAAAAGCCCAAAACATCGACATCACCAATTTCGAAGACGAACTCAACGCATTCAAAAATGCGTTTGGAAAGAATTACGAACTTGCATCAAAAAAGTTTGAAGCAGCTATCTCGGAAATCGATAAATCAATCGATCATTTACAAAAAACAAAAGATGCCCTTTTAGGTACAGATCGACAGCTAAGGTTAGCTAATGACAAGGCACAAGATGTCTCTATTAAAAAACTAACTAAGAATAACGCCACGATGGCCGCCAAGTTTTCTGAAGTTAAGAACGGCAAAAGCTAAAAAAAACAGCGGAGCATTTATGAATGATATGTTTTCTTCTTTAGGTTTAGACAGACAAGCTACATCAGCTCGACATATGAATGACCTAATGCAAACAATGCAGCGTCAATTAGAGATTGCTAGAGTCGGCCGCAAAGGTGCTGAGGCTCAAATTGAATCCAGTAAGATTTTAGCAGATCAGCGAGAGGAAATAGAACTAATGAGAAAATCTATTACCTCGCTCCTAAAACACAGCCTCGAACAGGCGCAACTTCAGTCGATCGCAGCTAAACAACGCGATAAAATTGAATCCGAAAGATATCATGAAAGTATACGGTGGACCAAAATTGCAGCATGGTCTGGTGTCGGAGGGTTCCTTCTAGGACTTGTAGCTCTTGCGCTACAGATAGTTTTCTAATTTCCAGATTGAAATGGCGCTAAATTGGTATAATAGACTGCTTTAGACAAGTCTTTAGAGTACCCATCTCAGAGACCAAGAATTTGAGAGAAATCTAACGGGAGGGGATCTCACCCCCTCCCCTCTAACTATTTTTCTTTTCTGACACCCTTGAACGGACGCCCATCTGACTTTTGATTAATGAAACGACCTGTGTTGGTGTCACGAACTACCCACTTATCGTTTTTAGGGTTGTGAACCTGGCTGCGTTCTCTTACCGCACCATTTCTGTGACCATCACCCTTAGGAGGATTTGTTGCCATCACACACCCCCTACCGCGCAAGTCCAAAAACTTGTCGAGTCACTCTTTTGTCGATTGTTTTTCCACTGAAGAGGCTGCAGGTTGGAAATATCGTCACCCCCTCTATTCGACACAGGATTAATGTGATCTATTTCCCAGCCAAAGTCAGATTCCGTATTCCCGTAGTCCGAGAACTTCATCAAAGCTCCACAACAGTCCCGCCGGACTAGAGTTGGCGAGAATCCTGGCACTACTTCACCTTTACTCCAAACCTGCAATCTCTGGAAATATGAAAAATTGGACCCCGTCCGATCTGTACTTCTTTTTCTTAAATTTAATTTGTTCATTATAAATCCTTCTATAAATAATTTGTTAAAAATGGCTTCATTGATGCGAGAGCCTCCGTGTCTCGACTTTGAAAATTCAAGACTTGACCAAAGAAGCAGAGGAAATATAACTTCGAGGTATCAGCTTCAAAGTTTATCCAAATCCTCTAGGGCCAAATCCCTACGATTTTGAACTTTTGCTCCAGAGGCAGCGCTAACTGCTTCTGGAGCTCTTAATTATCTTCATTAATACCTGTAAAAATCAACACCAGAGCTATTTTCCAGTCTTTTTTCAATTTCCTGAAATGATATTGCGCGGCACCCCAACATCTCCAGCTCGCGAAGAAAACTCACAGCCTTTCCAACCAACCCGAAAAGAAAGACAAAATCGCGCTGAATTCCGGCTGACCTTTGTAATAGAGGTTCAATGTCTTCTGGAAAGAATCTTCATAAATTTTTCTTAGCTTAGGATCACCCAAGATGAATGCTTCGTTTTTAGTGAGGTCTTTTTCATCTAATGACCGAAATCGCTCTTCTTTGTGCTTAAAGTACTCTGTTGAGCCTATAAATTTTTGAACTCGTTCAAGCTTTAGCAACTGATAAACATCGTAGTAGTGCCTCATGAAATTTGCTGGCATTTGACCGGTCATTTGATGTCGTCGAAATTTCGTCGATATAGTCTGAAGCTTTTCAACAAAAGTGTATTCAGGAAGATAACACTTAACTTCTACTGCTCGGTTAAGAGTTCCGGGCAAATTCACTTCAATGGCTTTATCAAGCAACCAGCTGGATATATGGATTGGCTCACTAGGGGTCGTTTGATCAAAACCAACCTCCAGCAGGACTCCTTCTTTCAATCCAGGTATTTGCCCAAATCGGTTTGGATAAAATAGCCGAATCCCTGCATTTCTCATTTGTGATTGATCGTCAAAGTTATGATCTCTTTCTACTGATGAAAAACCTGGAATAACAATCTTCTTAGCTAGTGATTCAAAAAAATGTCGTCGACTTTCAACGTGAGAATTTTTTGAATGGTTTTTCCCTGTATGAACAACCATTCCATTGGGTGGCTGAATATAGATATCGATGTCCTCAGAAAACCGATCGATGCACTTCCAGCCTTTTGAGAGTGAAGTACCACCCTTAAGCTCGAAATTAAGACCAAGTTGTTGCAATCCCCACAAGGCGTGCATAATCCAGTAGTCCTTCTCAACCAACTGGGAGTCGATTTTTAAATCTACACTCAGCGCACCGATTAGATCCTCAAAGTCTTCTCTTTCGTGCAGAAACTGACTCATAACTTGAAAACCTCTTTCAATATCAATTTTGTTTTAGGACGACCATATTCCGAGGCAGCGAGTTTAACTTTTTTAAGATCGAAGGAGTCTTTTTTATTTTTCAAATTTTCCAATATGACCGCATCATCTTCTGGAAGCTCTTTCAGATTGTTAAGTAGATCTACCAACAAAAATTCTTTCGATAGCGATTTCGGAAACTTTGGTATTCGTTTAAAAAAGAACTTCTTTCCGCCAAGTTCAAACTCACCGAACCTTTTGTAATTATACACCATATTGTTCTGGTAGAGCTGTGTTAGGCCCAAACCAAGTTGATTGTAGTTACTAAAAGAATTCACCAAGAACCGATCGTCTTTCAAAAATGTCTTTACCAGTGCTCTATCATCCGGCGGGACCACCCCAAAAGCCGATTGATTGGGTCGCAAATAAACACCTGGTGATACCTTGACTAGTTTATTTTTTTTCACGAGGCGATCCAAGTGCCTATCTACTGCAGATGAATGCGTGAGAAGATCCGCCCTTCGGTAGACTTGCCCCTGTTTCATTTTATTCAAAAGAACTTCATCTTTAGTCACTCTCATACCTCTATAATATATGTTAAATCGGCACATTTGTAAAAATATTTAGTAAATATTCATGCATTCTTGATATAAGTACCTGTAATTGTTGGATATAAATAAATGTATCATATTGATACCTCACCACCGCGACCTTAGTCTAAAGCCACCTCCACCAAATAAGCGCGGCTTTCGGGGTACTTTTTAATACAGACACACTTTCCGACTTGAAGAGTTTTAATCATGTTGGGATGGATTATGAACTCTTCCACTTCCCTTTTGCTACCTCCCCCAGATTCAATATCGAAAAAGCCGAGGCGTTCTGTTTGCTTTGTTGTTTTCCAAACTGTTTTTGTGCCGGCCATGCCGGAGATGATTTCTGCACTTTCTGGTCGCTTCTGAAGAAAGGCATAAAGAGTTGATGTGTTTCCCATCAATCGACCTGCAAACTCGGGACTGATTCTTTGTAAATCGCAGATCTCTTGGTGTGCGACCACCACCGACATCTTTGACGACCTGGCTCGATCCAGGAAACCAATGAAGTCCTCTTGGGCTAAATCTGCGAACTCATCGATCACCACCGTGAACGGCCGGCGGTCTGCCTTGGGGATTTCAGCATCGACCCTTGCCGATACTGACTTTAGATCTTGCAGAATGAATTTACCAACCGCCTTCGCTGTTTCACCGTACCTTCTTGAATCCAAAAAGAAGAATATGATTTTCCCGTTGGTCACTGTATCAAACAGATTGATTCCTTTTTGATTTGCGGAAATTAACTTTCCGAAATCGGAAAGAACTAAACTCTCGATTTGAGTCCTTAACCCTTGTAAGGATTTGTAGTTGTCGTTCTCGCGCAAAAAGACAGTACACTCGTACCCAGCCTTTTTGATGACTTCGAACTCTTCGGGAATTTCTGAAAGCACTCCCTCAAGGTAGGACTTATCTGAAACACCATTTAATAGCGAAGTCAGATTAAGAACCTGACCTCGGTGATCCCTAAACCAAACAAGAACCATCAGTAGTTTTAAAAGGTAACTTGCTGATTGATTCTTGTAATACTCTTCGGACCAGATCAGGGAACTCATGATTCGGTCACGAAGTTGGTTGGCAGTGCCGTCTTCTAAAAAGTTATAGGGAATTGATTGCTCTTGTTCGGAGAGAGAGAATATTTGTAGGTCCTCGGCCCGGCCTGCATCGATGGCCAATTTTGAAAAAGCCATCAGTGTTTCCATATCCCCTTTAAGATCGATAAACATTAAACCTTTCTTCTGCTGAATGCGCTGCTTGATGATATGGGAAAGCAAAACTGTTTTCCCATATCCAGATGCCCCCACGACATGAACATGATGATTTAACTGCCCCTCGGTCAGTGACTCTTTGAAAAATGGTTTGTTTTTAATTTTTCCAATTTGGATAACTTCTTTGGGATCAAAAGTTTTCTTCGTTGGGAAAGGAATCATAACTCCCCCTTTTCAGTTTGATTCAATGTTGGTAGCAACTCAGATAATAACTGAACCGTGAAATATTCTTGATAGACCTTCACTTCATCTAAAATCAGATTCTTTATGGTATCATTTGCAACGACATAATGAACCCGCGAGAAGCCCAAAGGATTCGCTTTGTGTTGCCTGATCATATGAACATAGCTTCGGACTTTGTCAGTGTATCGCTTTTTACTTTTGCGACTGATCTCAAGCTCTAAGGCAACCCGCTCAGATTTTTGATTTGTATAAATTGCGTCCGGCTGGTTGCCTTCGCCGAACTTCATACAAACTTCGGGATACTGAAAAAGTCGTCGGTCCGAAATCCAAGACTTAATCATTCCTTGGGATTCAAATGCCAATCGTGTTTTCACCAAATACTTGTCGTGCTTGAAAGTGTTCTGATCAATCTTCGTCAGCGGACGGACTGGCAGATTATCAGGACAACTTTTTAGAACCATTAGGTACGCTTTCGGTGTCGCCAAATAGTAACTTGTCTTTTCGCTAAAGGAATACACTCGCAACAAGAAGTTATGTTTCACAAGTTTCGTGATTCTTTCCTTCGCCCACCACTGCGATTTACTTTCTTCGCCGCTCTTTAAAACTTTGAAGAACTTCTGATACAAATCATCAAGACTCGCAAATTTCATTTCTGAAACGAAATTGATGATCTCAAGATCTCTGGATGTGATAGCAAATGAGTTCTGAGAAGTTGCCTGTTTGACTGGTCTTACAATATCTAAAAAATTGAATGCTGTTTGCATTGTTACTCCTTTAAAAGTTGCTTCTCGCTCGCCTTCCTAGCTCGCTCGAATTTTTCTTTTTCTTCGCCACCCACCACCTCCTGTGGTGCATTTCTTTCACCGCCCGCATATCTCAATCTTTCTTTAAAAGTTCTGTGGTGAGGCTGCCTGCTGACCACCTGCCCGAGATTACGTTGAGGGCGGGTGGTCAGCAGAAAAAGCAGCCGAACCATTTCAAATAACCACTTGATGTTTCAGGATTTGCGGGCGGGTTTAAGAATTTTGAACACCCTTTCGCTTTGGGTGGGACCCTGGGTGTTTGTAAAAACACCTTTTTGATCCAAATTCATAACCTGTTGATTTTATGTAATTATCAGATTTCTCACTCACACCTGACTCACACCCAAATCACACCTACGGCGGTTATTTGTGGTGATGCGGAGTTATGTTTAAGTGCTCTGAACAGTTGTAAATGCTTGAAATCCCTTGTTAGGGATTTCGCACACTTGATTCATTTTTCGTGATTTTTTAAAAGAGAAATTGGTAGTGAGGGGCGGACTTGAACCGCCGACCTACGGATTATGATTCCGTTGCTCTAACCAGCTGAGCTACCCCACCGCCGCGAAGGCCCTGTTTTTATTGTGACACACCAGGTAAGTCAAGGTGACACCACAACACGCCATGTCCTGACACCACTTGGGCTGTTGACTGAGTCCTTACTCCACTGTGAAATCAAAACAACACTGTATTAAGGTGTTAATACCATCAGATGAGCAGGATGCGAGTCACTTGGGTTCTGGCACCCTTCTTGGAGTGGAAAGAAGGGCTCGAGAAACCAGGGGAAATATGTCACCGGGAGGGGAACATGAAACGTATCCAATTATTGCTTATTCTTTGCGCGGGTCTTGCCTTATCAGCTTGTTCGAAAGACAAAGACGAACCTAAAAAAGCTCGGGAAACCGGTTATGGAATTTCCTTACTGAATGAAATTCTCGTTCCTGAGGAAGCGCTTCTCAAAGTCGCCTCCGTGGATGGCACACTGCTGGCGAACGCCCAAGTTTTGATCGGTGAGAGAATGGATCAACCTTTCCCTGAGAATTTTTTGTCGACCGATGGCTCTGGTCAGTTCATTGCTCCTGAAGCTTGGGACACAGCGCAGATGGTGACGGTAGCAGCCCCTGGTCACATCCGTGCTACTTTCATGGGCCAAATTCCTGAAGGGCAAACTTTCGTTCTCAATCCTGATGTGTCTTTGGCCAATTACGAACTCAAGGGCAAAGGCAATGGCTTCCAAACCAAAGATCGCGATGGCTTCATCGACTTTGCAGTGATGATGCCCGCCATGATGAGAAATGACCTTTTTGCTTTCAATATCAACGCTTTCATTTCTCCCCAGACAGATCGCATCGAGGCGGCGGGACAACAATTGCAAATTCCATCCAATGTCTCACTGCCGCGTCAGTCAGAAAGATATCTGATTGTGAATGTCACTTTGGATAAGCCCCAGTACCGCATGTACTTTGGAACTCCCGGGAACAAATGGGTTTACACCGCCAAAGGACAGTTCCCTTTCAAAGACGTTGTCAATGAACTTCGCAACAATAAAGAATTTTTTGAATTGATCAATTACTTTAAAATTCAAGGTGGATCGCTGAAGCAAGTCGCTGTGAACAATCCCTCAGTGATTCAAGATCTCCCCGTGAATGAACTTGTCTTTAACCAGTCACAAGCTGTGCGCGCTCCAGCGTTTGCTTCGGATGACTTTGTTATCGCCGCCGCTGCTGCTCAATTTCAAGGAATGTACTTCCCCACAGACGTGAAGAGCGTCACTTCAGGACAAACGCTGAATATGACTTTTGCGGCCGGCAGTGATCCTTATGTTCTCACGGTTCTTTCCAAAAGAAATGAGCTGAACTCTGGCAACGGTCGCCTCACAGCGGCTTTTCAGAAAAACAGCAAGGGGACTGCAGCGACACTGCTCCCTTTGATGACAAAACCCACGGTGAAAGCTGAAGATTCTATTGCGATCATTCCTGTGGCGGCACCCAAAGGCCTTCAAGCGGCCGCAACTTATGCTGCCCTTTCTCAGGTTGAGAAAAAACAACAAGGTCAAGTGGTCACAGAGACTGTGCAAAAGAAGTGGGAAGTTTATTCATTGGGCTGGCAACAGCAGATTCAACTTCCTGAGTGGCCGCTCGAAAAACCCATCGTCGGCATCAAACGCTGGGAGTCTTCTTTGATGGCAACCGAAGGCCAAATATCTGTTGAATTGAGCCCTCGCATGCTGAACAATATTTCTCATGCAACACGAGCTCAAACAGACTTCTAATTTTTTAAGCCCCGTATTGCTTGTCATGAAAAGCCTCACTTTGGTGGGGCTTTTTTTATGGCTTGGTGGTTGTGTGAATCAGCCCGTCACATCGAATGCCACCCGAGTGATTCGAGAAAATTCCAATCAAAGAATTTACTACTTTAACTACGACTCTGTTTGGCGAGCCGCTCAACTGGCTCTCAAATATCCAATTGCAGTGAACAACATGGACAATGGAATCCTCGAGACCGATTACATCAAAGCTTTGGATGGCTTCACACCCCCACACCTTGAGAAAAAACCTTCTGATGGCGTCAGATATAAAATCACTCTCACTTTAGCTAAAGGGAAAGTCGACAATCAAGAGAGTGCTCGAGTGAGCATCACAAAAACCATCGAGAAAAAACGAGACTTTTTTTCAGAGCCCGAATCGCTGGAAAGCGATGGCCTTGAAGAAAGAGCCATTTTTTATCGCATCGAACGTGAGCTTGTTGTGGAAGAAGCTCTTAAGAAAGCCCAGAAAAAAGGACAGCTTTAGTTAAAGCGACTCAAGTCAGCTGTGGAAGCCCACTGAAGCCATTTCTTTCGTTGGCTTTCGAGACTTTCTGATTTTTTTGCCACTGGAGGCCCTAGCTGTTGAAGTGCTTCCAATGCCGCTCCATGAAATCTCTGATCTTTTTCTCTGAGAGCTTTCACATAAAGAGCGATTTCCCTCTTCTGTGGTTTGATCACGAGCTTCTGAAAAATCTCAGCCCTGACCCAAAGACTCTGCTTGCCTCGAAAGTTAGATTTACTTTCCATCAAATCCCAGAGTTGCTCACGCTGTGCTTGGGTCAGATTTTCTGGCAAGTGCGCCACGGCTGCTGAGCGAACCACCAAAGCCTTATCCTCAAGCAATTCAAAAGCAAACTTCTCAGCTCTTTCTGGCGCGATCGCTTTTAAGGAAACAAGAGCTGCATTTCTCATGAACCACTCAGGTGACTTCATGGCTTTTTCAACCTGAGGCAATGCCTTAGCCCCTTCCAACTGAGTATGAAGAGTTAGCGCTTTCCAGCGCTGCTGCATTGACAAAGTCGAATTGAAAGCCATCTCAGGAAGTTTCTGCGCCAGCAGAACGCGATGATCTTTGGCCACAACAAGGCGATTCTCCCCCGGCAACGTAAGAATTTCTTGAGCTGACAAGCTGGTTGAAGATACTGCGCCAAGACTTTGGTATGGCAGAAGAAAAAGAAACAATGAAAGTCTTACTTTCACGACTCACCCTTTTTTACGAAGTTTTCAAACTCACCCATCAGCTTCTGATCTTCAGGAGATACCGCCCCCAGAGCATTGGCTTCCTTCAGTAGCTTTTCTTGATCCAAAGCAGTCCCCAAGGCCTCTTCAGGCTTCACTTCGGTTCGAGGATCTGGAATTCCCGAAGCTTCTTGAATCATTTACACCATCTCTACAGTTCCCAACTCCCCCGCAGGCACAGCGGGCTCTGCCGTTCCTTCCGAGGAAGGCTCCACCGCTGGAGCATCTGCTTTCTGACTTTCAATCGCTGCCGCAAATTCGGCCATCAAAGAATCATCGACGACATTCACGGGCTCTGGGGGAGTCTTCGCTGGTGCTGCAGAAGTTTCTGCTGCAGATTCAGGCGCCGGTGGCGCAGGTGCCGCAGTTGGCGCAGGTGCCGCTGGCGCAGGTGCCGCAGGTGCCGCTTCAGCCGCTGGCGCAGGTGGCGCAGGCGGCGCGACGGGTTCGGGCGCAGGCTGTGGTGTAGGGGCTGGGGCTGGAGCAGGAGCCGGCACTTCTGCCGGAGCTGCTTGAGCTTTCTCAACAATCTCAGGTTCAGATTTTTTCTCTTCTGCCTTGGGAGCTTCAGCCACTGGAGCCTGCGCAGGGGTCTCCGCGGCCACTGGCGCGCCCCCGGCTTTCAGGGACTCGAGCTCCTTTTGAAGCTTGGTATTTTGCTCTTTGTAGAAAGAAAGATCTGCGATGTCTTCAGAGATAATCTCGTATTCAGCCAATTTGCCTTCGAGCTCTTTGAGCTTCGCTTCAAGCTTTGCTCGCTCCTCATCGGACATGGTTGCAGCGCCCGCGGGCGCTGCTGTCGCTCCTGCTGGAGCATTGGCCGCGGCTGTCTTCACATCTTCGATCTCTTTTCGCTTCTGATCCAGTTCTAATTTTAGGTTGTTGATCTCAGCGATGAGATTACTGACCTCTGGCGACGCCCCATCAGCACTGGCACTCCCTGTCGCGGGCACCGCATTCGCTTTCTCGAGAAGCTTCTTGAGTGTCGCTTCGAGGTCGGCGAGATTCATCCCGGCCTGTGGATTGGCCTCTTCTTCTTTAGCCGACAAAAATGTGCGGATAGCGACCAAAAGTGTCAGAACCAAAATGACTCCAATTAACACTTCGATCATCAAAGTGTTGTGTGTCATCACAAAATTCAGAATTTTTTCAATGTTCATCGCTAGTTATTGTCTCGACTCTAGGTGCCGGGGTCAAGTGAGAGCACTAGACCTTTGACCCAGTCTTGTTTAGTATTCAAAGCATGAAACATGACCTTCTCATAAAAAATGCCGAAGCCCTGGTTTTCAAAGATGGAAAAATCCAAAAACAGCAAATTGCTGTCGCTGCAAAAGATGGAAAGATCTCTCATCTTGGTTCAAGCCATGTTGATGCCGAACAGATCCTTGATGCCCAAGGACTTCATCTTCTGCCAGGAGTGATTGATTCTCAAGTGCACTTTCGAGAACCAGGCCTCACTCACAAAGAAGACCTCGAGAGCGGCACCCGAGGAGCCCTCCTGGGCGGAGTGACTTCCATTTTTGAGATGCCTAACACAGTCCCTGCAACAACAACGGAAGAGGCCTTTCAAAATAAAATGGCCGCGGCCGCGGGCCGCTGCTGGACTCATTACGCTTTTTTTGTCGGCGGTTCTCCAGAAAATGTCGAGACTCTCCAACACCTCGAACAACTCCCGGGATGCAGTGGAATTAAAATTTTCATGGGAAGCTCCACCGGTTCTTTGCTGGTAGAAGACGATCCGACTTTAGAAAAGATTTTTAGATCTGGAAAACGCCGAGTGATTCTTCACTCCGAGGACGAATATGTTCTTCGCGAGAGGAAGAAACTCGTTATCGAAAGCAAGAAGATCACCGATCACCCTGTCTGGCGAAATGTCGAATCTGCATTAAGTTCCACAAAGCGATTGCTGGCTCTCTCTGAAAAAACGGGGCGCCCCGTTCATGTCTTGCATGTGACTTCTCAGGAAGAGATGGAACTTCTGTTTCAAGAAAAACAGAAGCTTCCTCGCTTTGGCCGAGTGACGGTGGAAGTCCTTCCCAATCACTTGAGCCTTTGGGCCCCAGACTGCTATGAGCGCTTAGGCACCTATGCTCAACAAAATCCCCCCATCCGAGAAAAGCGCCATTGGGAAGCTCTCTGGAAAGCTGTAAACAATGGAACAGTGGATGTCTTGGGATCGGATCACGCTCCCCACACTCGCGAAGAAAAAGACAAGGAATATCCAGGAACTCCATCAGGAATGCCGGGCGTGCAAACCTTAGTTCCGATCATGCTCAATCATGTCCACGAAGGTCGCCTGAGTCTTGAAAAGTTCGTCGAGCTTGCTTGTGAGAACCAACGACATGTATTTGGCTGCTTTCAAAAAGGCAGAATTGAATTGGGACTCGATGCTGACTTCACTTTGGTCGACTTAAAGAAGAAAAAGAAAATTGAAAAAAGCTGGATCGCGAGCCGAGTGGGCTGGACCCCCTTCGACGGACTTCAGGTGACAGGATGGCCAACTCATTCGATTCTCATGGGCCAAGTTCGAATGTCTGAAAATCAGTTATTGGGATCTCCTGCAGGCCAAAAAGTTCTTTTCCAAAAGTAAAAGGCGCCTCCTTCGGAGACGCCTCTTGGACTCATGTTATTCTTGAGAAAATTAGTTACAACGTTTCCATTGCAAGTGATAGATCACGCCCGAAGACACGTCAGCCGAGTCAACTTGTCCAAGAGTTTGATCCATGTTTGAGTTGGCTTGCACTAAGATCGAAGTGTTCACACGCAAGTTCACAGACTCACCACAACGCGTCCACACCAAAGTACGAGCCAAGAGCTCATCAGTCAGTGTAAACAAATCATTGGTAGGACCGTTGAACTGTCGGCTCAAACGAGGACCTCGAGATCCTGCCCAGAAGTATTCAGCATCAAATCGAGCCATACCGCCGCGAGGAACCGCGAGATAGCCACGGTAGTCCACTTGAAATACAGAAACACTGTAGCCTTGAGGAACCTGCACAGGAATTGTGAGATTACAGTTCTTTCGATCAAGTCTTCGTCCTGTCGTGCGACCAGCCTCAACTGTGTACTGATCAAAGAGAACCGAGATCGCCTGCTCATCTGGACTCACTGTGACTGCTGCAGACCCTGCAGGACAACCTGAGCCGCCGTACGCCGGCTCACCTAAACGCAACTGTGCTTCTGCTGCAGTTGTCATCACCAAGAGCCCTGCGATCATCATTAATTGTGACAGTTTCATTTTTTCTCCCCCTGTTTGGTTTTTTGCGCTTTCCCTAAAAGCGACGAAAACACATAGAGCAAGAGGAATGCCAAGGGGATTAGAGCCATTTTGACTCTTTCAATCTTGGAACTGATTCAATTTTCAGCAGATAGAAAAAAGAAACTGAATCAAAATCCTGTCCCTTCAGCAGAACGCCGTCCTCTGACTACCTAACTCTCTAGAGAAAAAAGGAAATCGGACGGAATTTCTGTTTCTTGTTTTACAAGAAACAGAAATCACCATCGAACACGCAGATTTCGTAAGTCAATGTTGGCTCCATTGAGGCGGTAGCAGTGACTAGGGACAGAATTTTGAGTCAGTTTTTAAAAAAGAAGAGGCCCTGTTGAGGGGCCTCTTCTTGCTGATCTTAGTTTTAAATCAGAGACTACTTCTGACACCAAGGCAGATCTGGAATAACTCCGCAGATAATCTGACAGAGCATTTCGTCACCCAATGGGCAGTCACCAGGGTTTCCTGGATCACCTGGGTCTCCTGGATTTCCTGGATTATTGCCCGCAGGTTTACCCACATAGATCTTGTAAGACTGAGCAGACACTCCGCGAGAATCTGTCACAGTGATCACTGTCTCACCATCAGCTTTCGCCGTCATCATTCCGTTCGCATCGATCTCACCGATGTTAGCCGCCGATGAAGCAAACATAAATGGAGCCACACCATACACACCCGTGAACTGAAGCTTATCTCCAGCTTTCACAGTTGCTGCATTGGGGTGCACAAACATCTTTTTATCTTTTGCAGTCTCTACGGCTGCTAAAGCATCAACACGGCAATCACAAGCTGTCTGGATCGCAACTTTGGCACCAGTGGCTTGGATCAACGATTTGATCTCTTCAGGCTTCAAGCTTGGATCTTGAGCCTTGATCAAAGCAACCAATCCTGAAACGAGTGGAGTCGCCATTGATGTTCCAGAAAGGTTTCCGTACTTATCCTTTGGCAAAGTGCTCATGATTCCATCACCAGGAGCAGCTACATCAACTGTCGCTTTCCCGAAGTTTGACCATGAAGGCTTTTGATCATTGCTGTTTGAGGCAGCCACCGCGATCACATTCGAAAAACCTGCTTTGGCAGGATAAACTTCGAAAGAGTCGTTGTTCTTACCGTCATTGGACGCCGCAACAACAAACACGATTCCTGCTTTCTCAGCTCTCTGAACAGCCTCAATTAATGGCTGAGCTTGAGAACGAGGAATTGCAGCACCCCAAGATGCTGAAATCACATCCACGCCTTTTTCAATGGCGAAGTCGATGGACTTAATCCCGTTGTTCAAGTCACCTGATCCGCGCTCATCAAGGAAGCGAATCGGCATCATTGAAACTTCAGGGCTCAGACCGATGATTCCACCATCAACGAGACCAGAGGCGCCAACGATTCCTGCACAGTGAGTTCCATGACCTGGATTCTGTGCTGATGTAGTATCATCAGGATCCGCATCATTTCGCGCAAAGTCATAGCCAGGGACCATATTGGGAGCCAAGCTTTGGTGTTTGTAATCAACACCCGTGTCGATCACAGCAACGACCACTTTCTTGCTTCCTTTATTTCCCGCTTTCGCCCAAGCTGCTTCTGCTTGAACTTTTTTGATCGCCCATTGCTCTTTCAGAGCATTCATATCCACAGGCGCCGTGAAAGCTTTCAGTTTTACGTTAGGAACAACGTATTCAACATTTGGGTTTGAGAACAAGTCGACCATCGCTTGCACTTTCATCCCATCTGGAATTCGCACTTTCACAAGCTGTCCAGCCGCATGCTGGTCCATCACTTGGACTTTGTTAGAGAAGGACATAATTCCAAATGGACTTCTGTACTTCACAAGATACTCAGCCGCGAAAGACTGAGCCGACATTAATAAGATTGCTAGGCCCAGGACAGCCTGATGCATTTTGTTCATAAAACCCCCTCCTTGGTTCAATGGAAAAAATTCTAGGCAGGTCTGTTTTAGGAAGTAAAAAGAAAAAGTGATTAATGACTCTGCACGGCGCGCTTTTAAAGGAAAGCTTTTTTCTACTATAAAAATAATTGATTCCTCAAACAGCTCCAGCAATGATGATGTCGCTATGAATTATTGGGAAGCTTTGGTCTTAGCTTTTATTGAAGGGCTCACAGAGTTTTTGCCCATCTCTTCAACGGGTCATTTGATTCTTACCTCTGCGTGGTTGGGTTTCTCTGAAGAAGGATTCGTTAAATCCTTTAATATCGTCATTCAATCAGGCGCGATTTTGTCTGTGCTCGTTCTTTACTGGAAGCGATTCCTCCCGAATCTTGAGTTTTATAAAAAGCTCTTCATCGCTTTTTTCCCAGCAGCCGTCATCGGGCTCCTCGTGAAAAATCATATTGATGCCATCCTGGGTAGCGTCCTCGTGGTGGCCTTAGCCCTCATCGCAGGTGGTTTTGTCTTGATCTGGTCTGACAAAGCTTTTCCTCAATCTCAACACGGAGGAAAAACGATTCATAGCCTGACTTGGAGCGACTGCTTGAAGCTCGGGCTGATTCAATGTTTTGCTTTTATTCCAGGCGTCTCACGAAGTGGCGCCACCATTGTCGGCGGACTCTATCTGGGCATGCAAAGAAAGGAAGCTGCGGAGTTTTCATTTTTTCTCGCAGTCCCCACCCTGGCAGGAGCCTCTTTGGTGAAGAGCCTTCCACTTCTCAAGACTTTTGAAGCCCATCAAATGGGATTGCTTTTGTTTGGAACCTTTTTCTCCTTTGTGTTTGCACTGATTGCGATTCGATTTTTTATTGGTCTCGTGAGCCGGTTTGGCTTCAAACATTTTGGCTACTATCGAATTATCCTTGGTGTTGTTATTCTCATCTCTCTCTATTTAGGAAATGTAAACTCATGATGTCAGATTGGCTGAATCAAACAGTCCTCTTAATCCCCAACTGGAAATGGCTTTCTCTAGGCACCCTTCTCATTGCGGGCTGGGTATTGAAGTCTATTTTAAGCTCTGTGGTCCTGAGAATGAGACAGCATCCTCTGAAAATAGCTGACAAAAATACCTACTTTCCTCATTTGTTAAAGCTCGGTATCGAAAAGCCAATTTCTTGGATTGGTCTCATCATTTTCTGGAAAAGTGCATTGGGCTTTCTCGAACTGTCAGAAAAAACAAACGAAGGCCTTTTCACACTGTTTAAAGTTCTGCTCGCTTTTCATCTTCTTCGTCTCGCTTATCTGGCGGTCGAAGCTCTCGGATTCTGGCTCGATGAGTATGTTGCCAAAACTGAGAATACTCTCGATGATCAATTGGCACCGCTGGCGACGAAGACCCTTAAAGTCTTTGTGGTGGTGTTTGGCATCCTCCTCATTCTTCAAAATTTTGGATTTAACGTGGTCTCCGTCTTGGCCGGACTTGGACTTGGAGGTCTTGCGCTGACACTCGCCGCTCAAGATACAGCGGCCAATGTTTTTGGCTCGATTCAAATCCTTTTTGATCGCCCCTTCCAAAAAGGAGACCTTGTGAAGATCGGCGATACTGAGGGGATCATTGAAGAAATTGGGTTTCGCTCCACTCGCATTCGAACTCCTTATAATTCCCTGGTTTCCATACCGAATGCGTCGGTGGCCAAAGATAAAATCGATAACTTAGGTGCCCGTCAATCGCGCTGCATTCGTCATGTCCTGGGACTCACCTATGAAACACCCGAAGCAAAAATTGAAGAGTTTACTGAAGCTTTGAAGCAAACTCTCAGCCTTCACCCACTGCTCGAAAAAGACACTCTCTCCATTCGATTTCAAGAGATGGGCGATTTCAACTTACAGATAGTTCTTCTTTGCTTTGTGAAAACTCTGGACCTTGAAATCGAAAGACAGACCCGAGAAGAGATTCTACTCGAGTGTTTAAGGGTCTCTAAAAAAGTAGGGGTCAACTATGCCTACCCCACACAAACTCATTTTTTAAAATCACTGAACTAAATTACTTGTTCTTTTTCGGCTTTGACTCAGATCCACCCGTCAAAGCTGCTGTTTCTGCTTTGATACGGTCAGTTTCTGCTCGCATTTTTTCAGCTTCCACGTGAGCTTTCAATGTGTCTGCTCTCAGCTTCTGTGATTCATTTTTGTTTTGAAGCTCTTCAAGTTCAGCGGCAATTTTCTTACGCTCTGCTTTGGCTCGTTCAAGTTCTTGCTGCAGACGATTCATGTCATTTTCAGTTCGAGCCATTTCTGCTTCTTGCTCTGCTTTAGCCTTTTTCAATCTTGCCGTTTCGTTGGCTATTTGCGCGAGTTCCTTTGTTCTTTCTGCGCGAAGCTTATCAGCTTCCGCTCGAGTCCTCATGAGCATATTTCTTGATTTGTCTTCTTCGCGCTTGACTGTCTCGAATCTCTTTCTTTCGTCTTCAACTTTGAGAGCTGCTGCCTTCATCTCATCGCTCAGTCTTTTTTGTTCGACTTCCATCGATTGAACTTCTGCGGTCGCTCGTTCAATGGCGCTTTGAACTTTGACCAAGTCTGCTTCCGCTCGAGCCTTTTCAGCTTCTGCCTTCAATTGCTCCGCTTTTGCTCTTTCTTTCGCGGCTTGCGCCAAAGTCATAGACTTCTGAGCTTGCAGTTTTGTTCTCTCGAGATTTTGCGAAGACTCTCGTTCTTTTTGACGAGCCTCAGACGCAAGCTTCAGCGCTTCTTCAGATTCTTTTTGAATTTTCTGAGCCTGCTCCTCAGCGGCTTTTGCTTCCTTCATTGCTGTTTCCATGACTGAATCAGAAGCTTTCTTTTTAGTTTGAGCTTCTTCCTTCAGCGCCTCTGCTCTTTTGACTCGTTCTTGGCTCGCCACAATTTGCTTTTGTGCGAGGTTTTGCTTTTCCGCAGCAAGTTTCGCCTGTTTGAGGAGCTCTTCAGTCTCTGCTTTGAATCGAACAGCTTCGTTTTCAGCCTTGGCCTGCTCATTTTTAGCTTGCTCTTCGAGGCTCTTAGCCCTGGCTATTTCTGTTTGCGCCTGCTCTTTAGCTCGCTCTCGTTTTCGTTTTTCTTCTTCAGCTTTACGACGAGCTTCCTTGGCCTCCGCTTGAGCTGCCTCGGAATCGGCAATGGCTTCTTCGGCCTCAACAGAGAGATCCACTTGAGCGTGAACATGCTGCAAGGGCAAAGCCATCAGTGCTGCAGAAATCAGATATGAGTAAATTGACTTCATGGAATCCCCCGTTCATTGAATTTGCTCCTTTAGTATAGAAAGGTCTGAGTTCTTAGAAAACGGAATCTCGCCGGCTGTCCCTAGGTAAAACATCAAAAGCTTGAGATGCCTTTCAGTTCGACAATCTTTCAAAGATCAGCTCCAAAAGTCTGGGCTCTCGGAGGCCCCTTTTCAGTCCTTTCGTCGAGAATTTTGACAGGCTCTATCCTATTGAAACTACAGTGAAATTTAAACTCCTTAAAGACCCCCCTCAACGGCCTTCCAAATTTGTTTCTGCATGCTCCCCAGCTCCTCTTTATTTCGAGCTTAGCCATGCCAAGCTTGGCCGCGCCCTTGCTTTAAGGAAAGGTACCCCCCCATAGCGGCCTGGCCCCCACCCCCCTGCCAGGTCGCTTTTTTTTTAAAACTGACTCATAATACATTCCCATCAGCAGAACCCCGTCCTCTAACTACCTAACTCTCTAAAGAAAAATGGGAATCGGACGGAATTTCTGTCTCTTGCTTTGCAAGAAACAGAAATCACCAACGAACACGCTGATTTCATTGATATTTGTTGGATTCATTGAGGCGGTAGCGAAGACCAGGGACAGTATTTTGAGTCAGTTTGTTTTTTTTTGCCTTTTCAATATGCAAGTCACTGGTATCCTCTTATTAATGGGTCTATTTTCATCCTTACTTCTCATTGCCTTTTCAGCCAAAGCCTCCCTCCATGTTGTGGTTGATCCAGGGCATGGGGGCTCGGACAATGGGGCTGTTCATAGTGGTCTGAAAGAATCTGAAGTTGTCCTCAATGTTTCTCGGCTTCTGGCAGATCAATTGAAAAGTGACCCGCGCTTTAAAGTCACCCTCACTCGCACCACCGATGAATTTCTCACTCTCGAAGAAAGAACCAAGATCGCTCTCCGAGCTCGAGGTGACATCTTTTTGAGCATTCACGCGAACGCTTCCCAAGATCAAAGAGCCCGCGGTGTCGAATTTTACTTTCAGAACCATCTTCCGCCGGATCAGGAGTCACTCTTTTTAGCCTCCACTGAGAATCGCAGTGAAAAACAGGAGTCCACCTCTGAAAACTCCTTGTCCCACAAACACCCTGAAGTCAGCGCCATCCTTGAGGACTTGGGGCGACAAAAAAGAATGCAGATGAGCCAGAAGCTCAGTGAAAAACTTTTTTCATCATGGAAAAACACTCAGAGCGGCGTCATCCGACAAGCTCCCTTTTTCGTCGTCTCACAAAATCAACTCCCCTCGGTGCTGATTGAGCTGGGCTTCATCACCAATCCCCGCGAAGCTGAGAAGCTTAAACAGACTTCCCATCAGAAGGAGATCGCTGATCGCCTTTATTCAGGCCTGGTGGAGTTTTATGAGCACTCAAAAACTGACTTTCGCAAAGAGGCCCTCACATCACCTTAATTGGTTGCCCCCATCTTTCTTTGGCTCTATGATGCCGTCCTATGAGATTAGACGGTCGAACTGAAAATCAACTGCGCGAAGTTAAACTAACCCCCCATGTTTCTGAGTATGCGGAAGGCAGCGTTCTTGTGGAGTTTGGAAAAACTCGAGTGCTCTGCACAGCTTCCTATGAGCCTCAAGGTCCCAGCTGGCTCAAAGGCAGCGGCACCGGTTGGGTCACTGCCGAATATGGTATGCTCCCGAGGTCAACTCATCAACGCCTCAAAAGAGACAAAACGATTTCAGCAGGGCGAACTCAAGAAATCTCTCGACTGATTGGTCGAAGCTTAAGGGCTGCTGTAGACCTCAAAGCTCTTGGAGAAAAGCAAATAACTGTGGATTGTGATGTCATTAATGCTGACGGGGGAACTCGGACAGCGGCTGTCACCGGAGGCTTTGTTGCTTTGGCTCTGGCGCTTAAGAAATTGCACGCTGTGGGTGAAATCAAAAGCCTGGGGCTGACTCATTATGTGAGTGCAGTGAGTGTGGGTCTGAAACAACAAAAGCCCTTGGTCGATCTCAATTATGACGAAGACTCCAGTATCGGAACTGACATGAATTTTGTGATGACAGATATTGGTGAGTTTATCGAAATTCAAGGAACAGCGGAGAAAGAACCTTTTGCCAAAAAGGATCTTCTGGCTCTTCTTGAAAGTGCAGAAGTGGCCTGTGCCAATCTGTTTAAAGAACAAGAAAAGATTATCGGCGGTTTTTTTCCTCTGAAGAGGTCCTAAGATGGAGATTTGGGTCGGCACAGGTAACAAAGGCAAAGTGGCAGAATTTAGACTCTTGCTTGAAAAGCTCCTTCCTGAATTCCAATTGAAATCGACCACGGATCTTCCGACCTACTCTGCACCGCCAGAAAACGGGCAAAGCTTTGAAGACAACGCACGCATCAAAGCGAAAAGTATCAGGGCCATGAAGCCACAGACCTGGGTTTTTGCTGAAGACTCTGGACTCGAGGTCGACGCTCTCGGAAACCTTCCCGGAATTCATTCCGCAAGATACGCAGGCGCCAAAGCCAGTGACTCAGAAAACACCGCGAAACTTTTAAAAATGCTTCAGATCCGCGCTGCGGGAAATCGAAAAGCCCAATTCACGACTGTGATTGTTGCCTATACACCTTCAGGTGAGGAAATTGTGGTGAAAGGTGAAATGAAAGGCTCCATTGCGCCTCTGCCGAAAGGTCAACATGGCTTTGGTTATGACCCCGTGTTTATCCCTGAAGGACAAACGCAGACGCTGGCAGAACTGGGGCCCGGATTTAAAGCACAAAACTCTCACCGAGCTATGGCCACCCAAGCACTGGTTGCTGAAATCAAAAAGAAAATTTAAAAGATTTAGCTCGCTTCAGAAAATGCTGGAGCTTCAGTGAACAGCACCAGCTGTTTCTCAAACTCAGGATAAGATTTGTAGTGCTTAAGTCCCTTCGTGGGATTGAAGGTCTCTAAGTGTTTCACCACAATCGCTGTTGCATTCATGATAACGAGTTGGCCACCATGATTTTTCATTTCCAAGTCTTTCATGGCTAAAACGCGAATCAATGAAAAGCTTAAAAAAGAAACATCTTTCAGATCTAAACACACATGAACTCGGCCTCGAGCTGCGCCTTGATCAATCACTTCGACCACTTTGTCTTGAGTGAAGGAATCCAATCGACCATTGAATTTCAGAACCCACCATTTTCCAACTGTTGATTGCTCGTATCTCATATACTTATTTTACGGCGGAACTCGAGGTTTTCTTAACTCTCCACTGGTCCTAAAGCAGATCGACAAGTGCTCGGGACTATGAAAAAAGTACCTAGTCGTTTTGAGAGTTTTTTGAGGGTGTCAAAAGTACGCTGAGGTCTCGGATTGATGCTCAGTCAGCTCAAGATCTTGAAAACTACGGTAAATTTCGAAAAGATTGTTTCCGACAAAGATCTCAATCTGTCTTTTGACCTGATGGTGAGGTGTCAAAAGAACGAATCTGCCGCCTTGGGCTTCCAGCTTTTGGGCTAGGCCCACTAAGCCCCTGAGAAAGGCCATACTCATGAATTCGCACTGAGAGAGCTCAAGAACGATTTTGCGCCCTGGAGGCTGTAAACACTTCTCCATCTGTGACATCAAACGGCGATCATTAAACGCATCGACTCTGCCTTTGAGGGAGATTTCAATCCAAGATCCGCGCTGTGTTTCTACAATCGAAGTTGATGCCATGAGTGGGAAAGACTCTCCCCACAAAAACAAACATTGTCAACGCCCACTGATTTCGTTACAACCTGCAGCCATGAAGGGCTTGAAACTGTTCTCCGGAAATTCCAATCCCGCTCTGGCAAGAAAGATCGCTGAACTTGTTGGAGAAGATCTTGGTCACTGCCAACTGAACACTTTTGCCGACGGTGAGATTCAAGCTGAAATTCATGAGTCCGTTCGTGGTCAGCATGTGTTTGTGATTCAAAGCACCTGCCCTCCTGCCAACCAAAATCTCATGGAACTTTTCATCATGATGGACGCTTTGAAAAGAGCTTCCGCCAAAGCCATCACGGCTGTGATCCCCTACTACGGGTATGCTCGACAGGACCGCAAAGTGGCCCCCCGGGCTCCCATCTCAGCCAAACTCATGGCTGATCTGATCACGACGGCTGGGGCGAATCGAGTTGTCTCTGTGGATCTTCACGCCGCCCACCTTCAAGGATTTTTCAATGTTCCTGTGGATCATTTATTTGCCATCCCAACCCTGGCACGGGCCTGGAGAGACAATTTTGGAACGGGCGATGAATTTATCGCTGTTTCTCCAGATGCGGGCGGGGTTGAGCGCTGCCGAGCCTTCGCAAAACGAATCGAAGCTCCCATCGCCATTGTGGATAAACGCCGCTCTGGGCCAAATGAAGCTAAGGCTTACCACCTCATTGGGGATGTGGCGGGCAAAACAGCCATCATCGTGGATGACATGATTGATACCGCTGGAACCCTGACTCAAGCTGTTGACAGCCTCTATAAGCATGGGGCAAAACGTGTGTTCGCCGTTGCTACGCATCCGGTCTTATCTGGACCCGCCATCAGCCGATTGGTGGAAAGCAAGATTGAAAAGGTTTGGGTCACCGACACCATCCCTTTAAGCCAAGCAGCTGCGAATTGTGGAAAAATTGAGAGCATTTCAGTCGCGCCAGTTCTGGCTGAAGCCATCAAGCGTATCCACGGCAATGACTCTGTGAGCTCATTGTTTGATTAAGGATTTAAGAGATCTAGAAACGAAGTAACAGATGCTCGAGATGTATTGAGTATCCTCAAAGAAGGAGATGGGATATGAGCAAACGCCACGACTTGACTGTCGAGCCACGCCAAACAGGAAAACACTTTAGCCGAACTTACAGAGCACAGAAGAAAATTCCTGCTGTGATCTATGGTTCTTTGGAAAAAAATCAGAACGTCATTCTGGAAGAGAATACAGTTTTGAAATTCAACACTCGCGCTTATGAAAATGCGCTCTTCACTTTGAAATCTGCGGATTCAAAATTGAATGGTGTTGTGGTTCTGATGAAAGACGTCGTTGTTCATCCTCTGAGCCGCCGTCCTGAACACGTGGACTTGTTCGCTCTGGATCTGAAAAAACCAGTTCGTATCTCTGTTGAAGTTCGTGTCGAAGGCAAACCGATCGGTATCGCTGATGGTGGTCTCTTGAACGTCGTCACTCGTCAAATTGAAATTGAATGCTTACCCACTGACATCCCTGAAGGTTTCACTGTTGATGTGTCTGGCTTAGGTGTGGGTGATGCACTTCACGTTTCTGATGTGAAAGTTCCAAGCACAGTCAAAGTTCTTTCTTCTTCAGACCTCACGATTGCGGTTGTGAACCTCTTCGTTGAAGAGGCGGCAGCTCCAACAGTGGAAGCAGCGGCTCCTGCAGCTGGTGCGGCAGCTCCTGCAGCTGGTGCAGCGGCTCCTGCGGCTGGTGCAGCGGCAGCTCCTGCAGCTGGTGCGAAGAAAGATGCTCCCAAAAAGTAATTGGAGCTGACCTCGAATATGTCTTTGAAAGCGGCTCAACCCTGAGCCGCTTTTTTTCTTAGAGGAGTCTATGTATTTGATCGTTGGTCTTGGAAATCCTGGCCCGAAGTATGCTCTCACTCGGCATAACATGGGATTTCTAGCTCTCGACATGTGGGCAAGAGCCATCAATGCCCCCGATTGGGGGGAAGAACAAAAGGCATGGACCTTGAAATTTAAAAAGGAAGAAGAGACTCTTCTTTTGGCAAAGCCCATGACCTATATGAACAAATCTGGCGAGTCTGTCATAGGTCTGATGAATTTTTATAAGATTACCGCTGATCGTATTCTCGTTGTTCACGATGAGATTGATCTACCTTTTAACAAAATGAAATTACAAAAAAACCGAGGCCCTGGCGGGCACAATGGACTCAAAAGCATTAATCAACTGCTCGGGCACCAAGATTATGCTCGTCTCAAGCTCGGCGTCGGACGCCCCCCTCATCCAGAAATGGATATCGCGGACTATGTCTTGCAAAAATTTAGCACTGATGAACAAAATCAATTACCTGAGTATCTGAACCGTGCCGTCGATGCGATGGAAACTTTCGTTTTTGAAGGATTACAAAAAGCATCCACAGCCTTTAATCAGTAGTACCAGAAGGAGTTTATATGGCTTTACAAGTCGGTATTGTGGGACTTCCAAACGTGGGAAAGAGCACTCTGTTCAATGCTCTCACATCCGCCAAAGCGGAAGCTGCGAACTATCCTTTTTGCACCATCGATCCGAACGTGGGCGTGGTTGAAGTTCCCGATCCGCGGCTCGAAGAAATCACGAAACTCGTAAAGCCACAAAAGACAGTTCCTACCGCCATGGAGTTTGTGGATATCGCAGGGATTGTGAAAGGGGCTTCTCAGGGCGAAGGCCTCGGAAACCAATTCTTGAGCCATATTCGCCAAACAGATGCGATCATTCATGTTGTGCGCTGTTTTGAGGACCCCAACGTTGTGCACGTGTCAGGAAGTGTGGATCCACTGCGTGACATGGAAATTATCAATACAGAACTGATGCTTGCGGATTTTGATTCCGCTGACAAAAAACTAAAACGCATCGAAAAAACAGCGAAGTCCACCACGGACAAAAAACTCAAACAAGAATTCGACGTGACCGCCAAAGTGACGGCCGCACTCGGGAAAGGTCTTCCTGCTCGCAGTGTGCAACTCGATGAACTTGATGAACCTTTCCGAAAAGAACTCCACTTGCTCACCTCAAAACCAGTTCTGTATGCTTGCAATGTCTCTGAAGATGATTTTGCAGCCGGTGGAAATAAATTCACTCAAGCGGTGGCCGAACGGGCCGCGCAAGAGGGCAACACCACCATTCTGATCTGCTCTAAGATGGAAGCCGAAATTTCTCAGCTCCCCAAAGAAGAACAAAAAGAATTCTTGTCAGCGCTCGGTGCGACAGAACCAGGACTCCATCGCTTGATACGCGAAGCTTATAAGTTGCTGGGCTTGCAAACCTATTTCACGGCTGGTGAAAAAGAAGTTCGCGCATGGACCATCAAAAAAGGCACGAAAGCCCCGGGAGCTGCGGGGGTGATCCACAGTGACTTTGAAAAAGGCTTCATTCGCGCAGAAACTTATAACTGCGAAGAACTTTTTAAAATGAAATCTGAGCAAGCTGTCAAAGATGCCGGAAAGTACCGTGTTGAAGGCAAAGAATACGTTGTTCAAGATGGAGATATTCTCTTTTTCAGATTTAATGTCTAGAGGTGATCGTGAGTCTTCTTGAAAAGGGTGCTTTTGAACTCGCAGCGATGATTCAATCAGGAGAAGTGTCTTCCCATGAAGTGGTCAAAGCTCATGTCGACCGCATTGAAGACATCAATCCGAAGATCAACGCCATGGTTGAACATCGTTTTGAAAAGGCACTTGAAGAAGCTCTGATTTGTGATGAGGCTTTGGCTCAACAAAAAGTCGATCATGAAAAACGTCCTTTGTTTGGAGTTCCTTTTTCAATGAAAGAAATGATTCATGTCGAAGACATGAAATCAACACTGGGATCTATTCACCGAAAGAATTTTCGCGCGTCTGAAGATGCGACAGTCACTGAGCGACTCAAAGCAGCCGGAGCTATTTGCTTGGGAACCACGAATGTTCCCGAAGTTGGCTTTTGGTTTGAATGCGATAATCCTGTGTATGGAAAAACGCATAATCCCTATGACCTCAATCGAACGGCCGGCGGCAGCAGCGGTGGGGAAGCCGCCCTGATTGCCTCGGGCGGGTCACCCTTTGGTGTAGGCAGTGACATTGGTGGTTCCATTCGAATACCCTCGGCCTTTTGTGGAATTTTTGGCCATAAACCCTCGGAAGGTGCCATCCCTTTCACGGGTCATTATCCTCTTTCAAAATCAACGGCCAAAGAGATGAGTCCTGATGAGTATCCTTTCACTGTCCTTGGTCCCATGGCGAGAAAAGGTTCTGATCTCTACCCCTTGATGAAGCTATTGATCGGACCTGATGGCTATGACCTTTCTTGTAATCAGAACTTCAAACTTAAAAGCAAGTTGACCGACTTTGAATCTCTGACGATTTACACACTGACAAATCCTCTCATTCACGGGGCAAGCCAAACACAAGCTCCTGTTTCCAGTGCAGTGCTCAGATGTGCTGACTATTTGAAACAATTTGGAGCACAAATCAGACCTCTCGAGCAGAAGACTTTTTTGAAGGCTTTTGATCTCTGGAAGGGACGCGCGAAAAGCATTCCGGGACGCCATTTTCCAACTTATCTCAGCAATGGAAATGCGATTGATTATGGGGCAGAGTTTTTCAATCTTCTGCGCGGGCGAAGAAAGTACACTCTGCCGGCCCTCCTCACCGCTTTTTTAGATGAACTCGATTCAGGAAACACCGATGTGCCGGCTTTGATGAATGAGCTTGAAAAACTCAACATCCAACTGAAGAGCCTCCTCAAAGGAAATGCGGTGATTCTGATGCCGGTGCATCCTCGAACAGCTCCCGCTCATCATTCAACTTTGAGTCGCCCTTTTGATTTTGTGTACACGGGTGTTTTTAATGCTCTTGGATACCCTGCCAGTGTTGCCCCCATTGGCTTTGATGATGATGGCCTCCCCTTAAGTGTTCAGATCGTGGCATTGCCACAGCAAGATCATCTCTGTTTATCCGTGATGGAATCTCTTGAGATTGCGTTCGGTGGCTGGAAGTTCCCCAGTCAGCCCATCAATTAAATGTTGAAAAGACCAGACAGTTAAAAAAAGAATCAGTGCTGGAGCAAGTATCAAATGCGGATAAGATGAGAGCGTCTTCCATCCCTCTTGAATCAAAAGACCCCAACTGATCATAGGGGCTGTCACACCAACCCCTAAAAAACCCAACATACTCTCAAAGAGTAAAAACTGGGGAATTTGAATTCCTAGCTGGATGAAGAGCGGACGTTTCAAATTTGGAACAAGATGGGTTCTAAAAATCCAGCGATCTGAACCTCCCAAGGCCCGCGCCGCTTCAACATATCCTTCTGACTTCTCTTTGATGATGAGGTTTCGAGTGAGCCGAGCAAACCCCATCCAAGAGCAACCTCCCATAGCGAGACTCAGTAAAAAATAGAACTCAAAAGACGTGAAATTTCTCTGCTTGATCATCAGGCCCACAAAAAGGAGGACGAGAATAAACTGTGGAATCACTGAGAAAAGATCAACAAGATGAATGATGATATTCTCAGTCCGTCCACGATACCAGCCTGCAAAGGCTCCCAATGTGACTCCGATGATCATTGAGATGAGAGCGGCAAGCAAACCCAAAAACAAACTGATTTGAGCCCCGAGGACGATTCGCAAAAAAAGATCTCTTCCCAGAGAATCTGTGCCTAAGGGGTGAGACCAAGTGGGAGGTAACAGCGCTTGGCCCAATGAAACTCCCATGGGAAAAAACTGTTCATAAAGAAACAGAACCACAGAGACCGTCGCAAGAATCAAGAGATAGAGCACAGAAAACTGAGCTTTCACTGCCCCCTCCCCTCGAGAGAAATTCGGGGATCTAAGCGAGCTAAGCTAAAGTCGATCAGTAGGCTTGAAATTTGAAGGAACAGCCCCATCCCCAAGGTCATGAACAGTAGCGTTGGATAGTCTCGATAGCTCAGAGCTTGCAAAAACTGAAATCCTAAACCCTGAATTCCAAAGATCATTTCGACAACCACACTGCCACCAAGAAGACCCACCAGAAATGGAAAGATAAAGTGCAAACAAGGAATGAGAGAACTCTTCAAATTCCACTTCCAAAGAATCTTGTTCTCAGAAAAGCCAAAACCTCGATGAGTTCGAGTCACTTGACTCCTCATTTGCTCTTCACTCGCAGAATCAAAAAGCCGGAACAACATGACTGAAGGTCTCAGAGACATGACGGCTATCGGTAGGATATAGCCCGTCCAGTGATCCAGACGAGCGACAGGAAGCCAGTCCAAACTCAGCCCAAACAGAAGAATGAGAAGAGGCGCAAGGAGCAAAGTGGGCGCGCTCAGAAAAAGACTGATGAATGGTAATTTCAAAGGTTTCAATCTCGATTGTTCTTTGAAAAGCTGGGTCCACAAAACAGTCAGAATGAGAGTTCCAAAAAACGCCAGCAAACTGAGCTTCAAAGTGACCAGAAAACTCGGAGTGAGGAGATCAAGTACCGTCCTGTCTGGATTCTGGAAGGAGGATCCGCCTCCATGAAAGATCAACTCTTTAAGAAAATAAGACCACTGGATAAGCAGCGGCTGATTCAGTCCGTAGCTTTGATTCAGAATCTGAAGAACTTCCGGAGAGAGATTGGATTCTTCACTGAAGGGATTTCCAGGAAATGTTCGAAAAAGAAAAAAAGAAAAGGTCACCAGCAAAAGCAAGGTGACCAAAGTTGAAAGAATTCTTCGCAGAAGAAAATCTAAATGTCTTCCCATGTCTCTTTGGTTGGAGCTTTATCAGTAAAGCGAACGGCGACAGGCTCCGCCAAATAATTAAGCTTCTCTTTATTTGTCGAGTAGAGCTGAGAATAAACATGAATATTTGAAGATACCTTTTTGACGTAGTTTCGGGTTTCAAGAAAAGGGATATGTTCAACGAATTCATCATTGTCCAAATTACCAAAGCTTGAAAGCCACGCTTTGACCCGATGAGGCCCTGCATTATAGCCAGCAGCAACCAATGTCATATTGTTCTCAAACTTTTTCATCAACCTTTGTAAGTATCGACTGCCAATCCGAATAGCAGGTTCAGGAGTCAGCAAATCTTTTGGCTTAAAGTCCTTTTCATTCATCATCATCGCCATTCGATTTCCAGTATTCGGCATCACTTGCATCAAACCCAAAGCTCCCACGGGAGAAATTGCATCTTTCTTGTACTGACTTTCTGCTCTCATAATTCCCCAAATCAGCTCACCGGGGATCTGAAATTGTTCAGAGTACTGTGTCACAAATTTGCTGTAGGCTTTAGGATAAGTGTGTTCCCACAGATAACGAACACCATCGATTCCATACTGCGCTCTCTGGCCTCCAAAAAAAATCTGACCGATGTAAGAAGATCGATGATAGTTATCAACAGTTTCATACTCCTGCATCAGAGTCTTAAGGTATTCGCGATTGCTCGTTCTTCGCTCAATATCCCAGAGATCCCAAGTGGCCCATTGCGGAAGTCCCACAATCATCAAATCCCTGGCTCTTTCGAATCTTTGGACAAGAACTGGATTTGCAAAAGAAGTCACTGGAGCATTTTCCTCAGTGCTTTGGGCATCTTCAGAGTCGCCGGCGACAGTGAGATCTCCATCCGAATCCCCATCAGCCTCAGTTTCTCCTTCGCCAGCCACTGTCTCCTCTAAAGTCTCTTCATTGTTCTGAAGAGGACTAAGATTCAATGTCTCTTCACTTTCGTTCTCTTCACTCACTGAAGCATGAAGAGACTCCACCGGCATCAAAGTATCGCCAGTTGAAAAACGAGCAATCGTCCGAAGCTGTTGAGAAAAGACACGCTCCTTCTTGGTTGTTGCAAGCCTGGGCAACATGGGCTCAAGCTTCTTGAGGCGAAAGCCCGCGGCGACTGAATAATATCCGAGAAGCTTATCTTTCGCTAAGGATTCAAAGAGCGGTTTTGCCTGCTCCAATTTACCTTGTCGGAAAAGACTCATTGCCATCCAGTAGGTCACGCGATCTCTGGGAAACGATTTCTGTGCTCTTCGCCCTTTGCCTTGAGTGTTCAGCAAAGCCTTCAAAGACTCATAGGAACCTTCGAAGTCATTTTTCAAATAGCGAATCCAAGCAAGATGCCAACGAGCATCGCGAGACAATCCCGAGCTAGGATAGACTTTCATAAACTCTTGGAACTTGCGAGCCGCGCCATCGTAGTCTTGAAATTGGTAACTGAGAAAGGCGGACTGATAGAGTGCCTTTTTTCCGTGTTTCCCTCGAGGATTCAATTTGTAAACCCGGTAATATGAACCAACAGCGACTTGCGAATCACCATTGCGGGCCGAGGCACTGGCCAAAGTATTTAAATAGCCGATGTCATTCTTCCTTGCTTCATAATAGGGACTTAAAATGGAAAGGGCTTTGGCCACTTCACCTTCATGAAGCAAGTAAGCAATTTCTAAACGGTCAGCTTCGTACTTTTGAGCAGGACCTAATCGAGCCTTCAAAGTCTCAATTTCTTGATGGGCTTTTTCACTAAGACCTGACCACTGCAAGTTCTTGATCCTTTTTTTAAGATCTTCTGAGCTCGCGGAACAATTGGTTGGGCGTCCCTCAAAATCATTGAGAACAAGCGATGGACCCCAACTCTTAATCTTCTCAAATTGAGGATGTTGAGTGAAAAGCTTTTTGATCCAGCGACACGAACCAGAAACATTATTAAGCCCTCTCTCAGCCTGTGCCATTCCATAGATCACAGAAGGATAGCCTTCCTGGCGACGCATTCTTTTTTCTAATGGACGCAAAAGCCCCCGAGCTTTCGTGAATTGCTTCTGCTCGATGGCGTGCTGAGCGAGACTCAGCTGGGTGTCCATTTGCATTTTTGGATTTGGAGATCCCGCAAGAACAAGCTGCCAGTACTTGCTCGCTTCCTCTTTGCGTTGTTGAGTCCATAGCAACTGAGCATACTGAAATTGGATATACTCTGTCAGATTACTCTTCTCGCTCAACAGAGTGAGATACTCTTTCTCTGCCTCTGAAAACTTTTGTTGATTGTGAAGCTCAATCGCTTTTCTAAAGGACTGAAGCCTGACCTCAGGTGTCTGTGCAAAGGCACCAGATGTGACTGACAAAACGAGTGCAATAAAAAAACCCATCGACTCAAGCCCTCCATGGTTGACGCGGAAAGGTCCAAGACTTCATGATAACGGAAGCTATGGCGAAGTCGAAGTCCAAAAGTATCTATAATTGCCAAAACTGTGGGGCACAGCGTGCCAAATGGGAAGGCCGATGCAGTGACTGCGGAGCTTGGAATTCTTTTGTCGAGGAAACCTTTCAAGCCCCGACAGTAGCCCCGCAAAAGGGATGGTCTGTTGGAAAAACTTCCAAGGGCTCTCCTGCTCAAGCCCTCTCTCTCGACCAAAGTCTAGCTCAGGCGGAGTTCCGCCGGATTGACACAGGTTACGAAGAGCTGAACCGAGTTCTGGGTGGAGGCCTCGTCAATGGGAGCTTCGTTCTTTTGGGTGGATCGCCTGGAATTGGAAAATCCACACTCCTCATGCAAATGGCCGGAGGCTTAGCCAAATCTCAAGCTCATGTCCTTTACATCTCGGGCGAAGAAAGCGTTGGGCAGACCGCAGCACGTGCGCAGCGCCTCGGCGTCAGATCTTCTCTGGTGGAAGTCTCGAGTGAATCCAACCTCAGTGTGATTCTTGATCTTGCCCGAAAAAAGCAACCACAAGTTTTAATCGTCGATTCAATTCAAACCATTTTTCTGCCAGATCTCGACTCAGCCCCTGGAACGGTCAGCCAGGTCCGCGAATGTGCGGGACACCTTATGGGACTTGCAAAGAATGAAAACATGACAGTGATTCTTGTGGGACACGTGACGAAAGATGGCTCTTTAGCTGGCCCCAAAGTTCTCGAACACATGGTTGACTGTGTTCTTGCCTTTGATGGTGATCAAGCTCAACAGTTTCGGTTACTGCGATCTTTGAAGAATCGATTTGGTGCGACCCATGAACTTGGTGTTTTCCGAATGAATTCTGAGGGCATGGAACAAGTCTCGAATCCTTCCGAACTTTTTCTTGAGGAGAGAGGGCCTTCGCTGATTGGCTCAGCTGTTTTTTCAAGCATGGAGGGCAGCCGCCCACTGCTGTGTGAAGTGCAAGCCTTGACCTTGGCATCACCCATGTCTAATCCCAGACGAACAGCCCTCGGCATTGATGTGGGTCGTCTTCACATGATCACAGCGGTCCTTGATCGTCACTTAGATATTCGCCTGGCGCATTCTGATATCTTTATCAATGTTGTTGGCGGTCTTAAACTCGAAGAGCCTTCCAGTGATCTGGCCGTAGCAGCGGCTATTCTTTCCACAGAACTGAGAAAACCCCTCGAGGCCAAAGCTATCTTTGTTGGCGAGCTCGGCCTGACCGGAGAAGCTCGCGCCGTCAACTTTATTGAACAAAGAATCAAAGAGGCTGACAAATTAGGATTTAGACATTTTATCGTTCCCGCCTCGAACAAAAAGCATGTCGAGACGATGAAATTCAGTAAAGACAAAGAAATTTATTTTGTGAAATCGATTCAAGATCTCGCAAAATTTATAGGAATGAGGTAAACATGTCAGGCCATATCCAAAAAGAAACTTTTAAGGCTGGCGAATTCATCTTCTTTGAAGGAGATATCGATTTCCATTTCTATATCGTTGAATCTGGATCCATACAAATTTTTACCAAATCAAAGGCTGGCGTACGAATTGACATTAGCACTGTGGAGGAAGGTGAAACATTTGGTGAATTTGCACTTCTTTCGAATGCTCCTCGCTCAGCTTCGGCTCAGGCAAAAACAGACTGCATCTTGGTGAAAGTTTCGAAAGAGGGCTACGAACAACTTCTTTCTGAGCTTCCTGTGTGGGCCAGCTCAATGCTAACATCCTTTGCTGCGCGACTCAAAAACCTGACAGAAGCCCTGAAAGAAAGTCCACAGTTTTTGAAGAAATAAGCTAGCTCAGTTTCCTTTTTTGATCATTCACGGCCTTCAAAAGGCCTACCATTTTTTTTGCTTTGGCGGCTTCATCTTCAGATTTGGCAGTGTGAAATTCATTTTCTCTTCGTGCAATTTCAAGCACGCGCTCAAGTGTCTCACGGACAGTGTTGTACTTTGCAGGCTTATCGATAATGTCAGCCGCTCCGAGTCTGAGAACTGAGACTGCCAGTGACTTATCTGCATTCCCGGTCAAGAAAACGATCGGTGTTGTATTTCCCGCTGCCCGCAGATTTCTCAAAAAATCATCACCACGCATTTCAGGCATTGAGACATCAGAAAGAATAACGTCGAGTCTTTCAGACTTGGCGATCGCGAGCGCCTCTGTCCCATCCGCAGCGGTCAGAACTCGATCAAAAGTATCTGTGAGCAAATCCGACATGATTTCTCGGTAATCTTGCTCATCTTCGATAAATAAGATGGTCTTTTGCATATTCGTTCCCCTCTCTCTAACTCACTTTTTTTCGTGCTGTTGATGGTCTGCGTCTTTGATCGGCTTGAGCAAGACTCATGAGCCTTTCAGCCACTTGGCCTAATGGTAAAACGTATTCTGCGCCCCCCATGGCTGCCGCTTCACGGGGCATTCCCCAGACAACACTTGTTGCTTGGTCTTGAGCAATAGTTCGCGCACCTTGGTCAAAGATTTTCTTCAATCCCCTGGCTCCATCAGCACCCATTCCTGTCAAAATGATACCCACAAGATGTGGACAATCTAAATCGGCAACACTCTGAAATAAATAGTCCACAGATGGCTTATGGCGATTCACCGGCTCATCGTCAGTGATTCGAATTCGCAGTTCATCGCCTCGGCGGACCACCGACATTTGCTTGCCCCCTGGAGCAATGAGTACTCGATTTTTTTTGACGAGGTCATTATCTTCAGCTTCTTTGACTTCAAATTCACACAGCGAATCTAACCGTTCAGCCAGCGCCTTCGAAAACACTGCCGGGATATGTTGAACAACGAGGACCGGAGGAATTTCACGAGGAAGAGATTCAAAGATAGCCCTCAGAGCCTCTGTTCCACCCGTGCTAGAGCCAATGAGAATGAGAGCTTCCGAGTTGATGGCTCGCGACTGAACTTTAGTCTTTCTCTCGGTACCCCACGATCGAACTTTAGCTTGAGCCGCAAGCTTCACGCTTTCAATGATTGCTTTGCCGACCTGATCGATGTCTTTCAGGCTTGGTTTTTGAAAATAGTCAATGGCTCCCGCATCGAGAGCTTCAAGAACTTGTGGCCCTTCCTCTTTGGAAATTGAACTGATCATGATTGTTGGAATTCGGTACTTCGGGATCATTTTTTTGAGAAGTGTCACCCCATCCATCTCCGGCATATGGATATCCAGTGTCATCACATCTGGTCTATTCTTTTGAACAAAGGCATCAACTTCCAGGGGATTTGCCAGTGAACCAATCACTTCAATGAGCGGCTCAGCACTGAGAACCTTTTCTAGAATTTGACGAATCGTCGCCGAGTCGTCGACGACCAGCACTTTAATTTTAGACAACTTCTCTTGAACCTCAGAAGGCGCTTGAGAGAGAGACTTCGAGACTTGAATCTTTCTCACTTTTGAATCGTAAAATAACTCAAAAGCGACATCTCTCAAGATAACCTTAGCTACAACTTGACGACTTGATTTTAATAGCTTTTCCGCCGTCTCTCCAAATCCAGGAAAACCAATCACTTTGTATTTATCTTGCGAGCTCGGACCGTGGGTCATCCAGTACTTCTGAAGCTCACTTTGCATTTGAGCTTCATTGCTCTGTTCGAACACAAAGCAAGCTTTGGGTTCGCCCTCTTTGAACAAAAGAATGACTCCGCCAGACTGCAACTTCCAGGAGAGGCTCTTCTCATTGAGGAGATACAAATTAAACAATGAGCTCATCCAAAATACTCCTCAGAAATTGACAGATAAGATGTCACTGGAGCAATGGAACTGGCTACATCTTTGAGTGCCGTTTGCTCAACAGCACTGTAACTACCGAGGTCTTCTAAGCAGAGATGCAACGACTCCTGAGACAGGACAAACTCTGACACCTTTTTGGTCGGAATTCCCGTGATCAGAACTGAAACTTTCTTTTCCTTGATCCACTGCTGGAGCTGAGCTTTAACTTTTTCTAGCTCAGCAAAACCAATTTCACCTTTGGTGACTGAAAACTTGTCTGTTTTAATCTTCTGTCCTCGAGCTTTTTCCATTTCGTGAGCAAATGGTAAAATGGCTTCGAGTGCGCCTTCAAAGACAAAGATTGTCGCTGGATCTTGATGGTTCAAGTTCTTCAAGAAAAAAGACATTTTCTTTTTATCACCCAACTGGGCAAAAATGATTCGAAGTTTCTTGTCTGGATCAGAAATTTTAAAATCTCTTTTAAAAGAAGAGTCTAAAGTTTGGACAGCTTTGGTATTTTTTAAGAGAAGGGCCGTTTTCAATTTTGATCGAATCTCATCCCCACGCTCCATCAGGTTCGCCATGGTTGGTTTCTCAACATAGTCTGCCGCACCCAACTCAATAGACTTTAAAGCTGTTGTGGCATTTTCACGATTAACACTGGAAAGCATCAACACCGGAGGATGTTTTGAATTCATATTTTTTTGTAAGTAAGTAATCCCATCCATTTCAGGCATATGAATATCAAGAGTCATCACATCCACTTTGTGCAGCTTGAGGGCCTCCATGGCTTCTTTTCCATTGGCCGCCGTCGCCACCACTTCAAAGCCATTATCTTTACTCAAGACGCGCTTCAAGAGAGTCAAAATACTGGGTGAATCATCCACACACAGAACCCTGATCAGTTCTGGCAATGCCGGCGATACAGGTGCGGCCACTGACACTTTTTCTTCAACTGTGGGAACAGTTTTTTGTTCATGGCGATAGATGGAAGGCCCCATAGGCTCATAGGGTAGACCCATTCCATTCAGGGTTTCTGAAACACCAATAAAGAAGAATCCAGTTTCGTGCAGGTGGTTCATCAGAGTCTTGGTAATGGCTTTTATTTGTTCGGTGTTAAAGTAGATATAGACATTCCGGCAGAAAATCCAATCAAACTTCTGCGGACTTGGAGGATTTGTTGGAGATGTAAGGTTAAAAGTTCCGAACTTGCATTTTGCTATCAAAGCGCTTTTTATTTTCGCGTAGTCAGCAATCTCCCCCGTCCCACGCGACCAGTTTTGGCCCAAGTAGTGCGATGGAACTTGTTTCAATTCTTTATAGGGATAAACGCCATTTTCAGCAATTTTGATACTTTGCGGATCCACATCAGTGCCCCAGATTTCAAAGTCGATTTCTGGCGCCATCTGTTTCAAATGAAAATCAAGAAACATGGCTAAAGAATAGACCTCTTGTCCCCGACTCGCTGCCGCTGACCACACACGAAGTACTTTCTCTCCGCGCTGTCGCACAGATTGGATACTCTTCGCAAGGCCCTCTCGGATCAGAAACTCAAAATGAGCGAATTCACGAAAAAAATAGGTGTGATGGGTCGTCATCAGAGAAAGGAGTGCTTGGCTTTCTGATTCCAAATGGCTTTTTAAATAGGTCAGGTACTCAAAAGGATCTTGAATTTGCAACTTGAGCATACGGCTCTTTAGGCGGTTCTCCACCATAGGGTATTGCTTTTCCCCAAGCTGAATCCCTGACATTTTTGAAACGAGTGCGCTGACTTCTTTGATCACGGAATCTGCAGAGACTCCGTGACTTCCACTCAATTTTTTGGCCGTTGCCATTCAAAGTTCCTTCGGTAAAGTTTTTCGCTACACATCTTCAAAACGAGGATCGTTGCTTGAGGGAACCTCGATATCATGTACAGAGGCTTTTTTTGTCACTTCAGCACTTCGTACATGACCAGAACTTTTCTTCATTTGGAGAACTTTGGCCTGCTTCGGCTCTAAGCCCCCCCTTCCTGGATGATTTGAATCTTTTGATGTTCCTTCGACAATTCTTGTCAACTCACCGACAATTCCATTCAGCTCCACGGCCTGAGCATTCAGCTGCTCAGCGGCGGCAGAAGACTGCTGAGAAACAGCTGTGTTCTGCTGAGTAACAACATCTAACTGGCCAATGGCTTTTGAAATTTCGCGAACCCCATTTGATTGCTCGCGAGAAGCTTGAGCGATTTCACTGACAAGAGCATCAACTTCAGCAACGTTCTTGAGAATATCCGCAAGAGTATCATTGCATTGTTCAGCCGTCTTATTTCCTAAGGCTACTTTTTCTTTTGAATTATCGACAAGATTCTCAATTTTGGACTGAGTATCTGCAACAATTTTCTCTACCTGGCGGATAGACCCTTCGAGCATCTCTGAGATCTCTTTAGCTGCATTTCCTGACATTTGAGCCAAGTTCCCTACTTCCTCAGCAACAACAGCAAAGCCTTTTCCGTACTCTCCAGCACGGGCTGCTTCGACGGAAGCATTGAATGAGAGCAGTTTTGTCTGAAAAACAATTTCATTGATCACCTTGGTTTTGCTTCCAATGTCATTGATCAATCTGACGATGTCACTGATTTGTCGGTTGCTCTCTTGCATGTGCTGAGCGATCTCATCATTCGAAGACGAAATATCTGCAATTGACTTGAGCATTTGATCCATCTCACGCTGGCCCCGTGTCGCTGACTCTCGAGACTGCCCAGAAACTGTTTTCGAACGATGAGCACTCTCCGCATTTTTCTCTGTCGTTGCACTGATTTCATCGACCGCAGACATTGTTTCTTGAATCGCAGCTGCCTGTTCAGTCGCTGCCTCAGAAAGTTCAGTAGATTGAGAGGCAATTTTTGTTGAAGCATCTGTGACTTCATTGCTGGCTTTCAGGAGTTCTGACACTCGTGCCATCACGGATTTACTAATCGAGGTGGAGAACCAAAAAGCAACAAAAGTTGCAACAAGAGAAAGAATCCCAAAACCGAGCCAAATTGATTGGATATCTCGATTCATGGCTGCCATGACTTCGGCCTCATCAGCACTGACAACAACGCCCCAACCAATCGAGTCAACAAACTTCGACCCTTTCACTGGAGCATAGCCGGTGACCATCAATTCATCAGTACGAGCATTCCTCAAGTACCCATGACCACCTTTACCTTCAAGAAGATCTTTTCCAAATTGAGCTCCGGCTTTGGATGGATTAAACTTAAAAATGAGCTCTTCATTTCGAACAATTTCATTTTTATACCCGTTATTATTAGGATCGTGCTCAACCAGAACAAATCCCTCTCCGTCGAGCAAAAGAAAGTTTCCAGACTTTGCACCTTTGTCCGCGAAGGACTGATACATCTCATTAAAGACCGACTCAATCCATTTTGCATTGGCTCGATTTGTGATCACTCCGATCACTTTGCCGTTGGCATCCTTCACAGGCGCGGAGAACCCTGTACCATATCTCCTTTGTCCAAAAGCGACTTCTTGAATCGTGTCCACAAGATAAGGTTCAACAAATGTTCCGTTAAGGCCATCTTGAATCTCTGAAGTAAATTGACCCTTCATGACGCTTTGAAACCATTTCTCTTTGGAATAGTCCATTTGAGACAGCCTCTGTTGATTCACGGGATTTCCTGAAGGCTCCTTCGTGTTTGAGGCGACAAATTTTCCTTGAGCATCGACAACAAGGATCAAATCATAGATGCCATAAAGCCCAGCATAAAAATCAAGGGCCGGCTCTGCTCGTTTTGCATCTAAAGCCATCACTCCCGAATTTGCAGCGAAAGCCTGAATGTCACCATATCTCTCATAGAATTGGGCCTGTATCGCTTTTGAAGCTTCTTCAGCTAATGATTCATAGGCCATTGCATACATCTCGCGACCTGAATGAAATATTCTCTGCGTGAAAAATATGGAAACTCCTGCCACTATCAGTAGCATTCCTACGCTCATTGTGATGAGTTTCGTCTTTAATGATACATTCTTCCACCAACTCATAATACACCTCTTTAAGCTGCTCTCGCGCTGGAGCGCGAGAGAACTGCTTTATCTTCTTTGGAAAGGGTTTTTAGAACATCTAAAATTAAAACTAAATTTTTCTCTCGTCGGAAAACTTTTGTGATCGCCGCTGCATTTTTATTGCCTTCGAGATCTGGCGGTTCAGAAAGCTCTTCAGTCTTGGGACTTAGAACTGAGTTGACCGAATCAACCACAGCTCCTAATGAGTGGTCTCCCATATCCAAAATAATCACACTAGTTTCTTCAGTCGTGTTTGGCTTGATGCCAAATTTAGTCCGGAGATCAATGACAGAGATCACTTGCCCCCGGAGATTCATAATTCCCAAAAAATAAGTGGGAGACTGAGGGACAGGAGTGATCTCAGGAACAGCAATCACTTCTCTCACAGAGAGAAGTGGGATCGCATATTCCTCTGTTCCCAGTGAAAATGCGAGATATCTTTCATTGGATGCAAACGCACTCACGCAGACCTCCTTAAGTCGTTGGATCTGGTTTTTTTGATGAGATCATTAGGTTCTACAATCAGGGCTGGTTTACCATCCCCAAGGATCGTTGAGCCACTGACACCCTTAAGGTGCCCGAGCTCAGGCCCCAGCTGCTTGATGACAACTTGATACTGACCAATAATATCGTCGACGAGAATGGCAAAGGGCTCCCTCCCACTTCGAACAACAATGGCAATCATTTCTTCGGCCGATGAACTGACTTTTCTTGTAAAGTGCTGAGCCAATTTATAGAGGGGCAAATTCTCACCTCGTAAAAGCAAAATCTCCCCGAGCCCAGTGGTTTGCTTGAGATCTTCAGCGCCTGGCTTGAGTGATTCATGAACATGTGTCAGCGGAATCACAAATTTTTCGTCACCACATCGCACGACCATTCCGTCAATGATGGCAAGGGTCAAGGGAAGAGAAATACGAAAAGTACTCCCCACACCGACCTTCGAATCAATCGAAATTTCGCCTTGAAGCGCTTCAATATTTGTCTTCACCACATCCATTCCCACGCCACGGCCGGAAACGTCGGTGACTTGCTCTTTGGTTGAGAAAGAAGGAGCAAAAATGAGGTTGGTGTACTCTTTGTCAGTCATCTGAGCTGTGGCTTTAATGATTCCCTTCTCAATCGCCTTCTGTCGAATCTTAGCTGGATTAATTCCACCACCATCATCTTTGACTTCGATGATGAGCCGTCCGGATTGCTGAAAAGCATTCAAAGAAACATGTCCTGTTTTTGACTTTCCAGATTTTTCTCGCTGCTCCGAACTTTCAATCCCATGATCCACAGAGTTTCGAATCAGATGCACCAAAGGATCATTGATCTTTTCAAGGACTGTCTTATCAAGTTCAGTGTCTTCACCGCTCAGGTGAAGTTGAATATCTTTGTCTAAAGCTTGGGCTGTATCTCTGACAATTCGCTGCATCTTTTGAAAAGTGGGTTTGATGGGAACCATTCGCAGGGACATTGAAATATCTTGGATTTCCTTTCCGACTTTTCCTAACTGGTGAACCGTTCGACGTAAAAGACTTGAAGAGGAATCTGAAACTTGCTCACGCATCACAGCCTGGAGAATCACCATTTCACCCACATAGTTCAAAAGCTTTTCAAGCTTAGAAATGGAAACTCGAATACTTTCGTCCGCAGTGCTTGACGACGAGGCCGGGGTGGATTTGAGAACTTCTTTTTCAGGAATGGTCTTTTCAGGAATCACTGGCTCAGGCAAGGCATCTGTCACAGCCAAGGTTTCATGCTGCTGGATCTCACTCGTCAGTTCTTCGATTTGCTTTTCAACTTCCTGCAATGAGTCCTCAAGGACGATTGGATCAGTGGCCAGATCCTCTGGAAATTCATTGGCGGCTTTCAGAATAGCAATGTCTTCAGACGATATTTCCTCTTCGATAGATCCAGATTCAGAAATGGCAGTTTCTGCAGCTGGCTCGGACTTCGCTCGTTCAATTTCATCAAAGAGTTGCTGGGAATCCACTTGATAATCAAGATCGGCGCGTAAGCTTTCAACCCACTGTGAGAGGTGATCATTACACCGCAAAAGCAAGTTCACAACAGCTGGGGATGCAATCAATTCTTTGTTTTTTAGCTTCAAAAGTAACGATTCAAATTGATGGGTGAACGCTCCCATTTGCTCAAAACCGACGGCCTTTGAACTGCCTTTGAGGTTGTGCGCTAAGCGAAAAATCTTGTCGATCGTCGCCTGATCATCAGGTGAAATTTCAAGAACTAGAAAGGACTGCTCCACGTCCGCAACAGCGGCCGCAGCCTCATCAAGAAATCCGAGCTTTAGTTCTCTCTCAAAATCGTCCATAGACCTCACTCACTTTGCCTTTTTCTTAACGGCAAAAAATCCAAAGGATTTGAGGGCTAGGA
>JBKCXY010000144.1:0-3250 GCA_046315835.1 Pseudobdellovibrionaceae bacterium
TCTTTGAACTCAGCGAAAAAATGACTTGGTCTTTAGAGCTCATGGCCGCTCTATCTTTACTGGCGGGTGTTGGGGTTCTGTTTTCCATGGCTCAACATCAAGTGCAAATGCGAAGATGGGATCTCAATATGCTGAAAATTCTTGGGGCTAAGGCAGGAGAGGTCCAAAAGAGCCTTCTTATCGAGTTTGGCGTTCTCGGTCTGATGGCTTCATTCTTTGGCGTGAGCCTGTCCCTGGCACTGAGTTTGATTCTCACTCTGATCGTCTTTGACGGAACATTTCTCATGAACTGGAAATGGCCTGTGATCACATTGATTAGTGTGACTCTTCTGTCGATGTGTCTTGCTTGGATCGCAAGTTTCCGCTGGGTGAATGAAAAGGCTTCAGTCATCTTGCGCGGCGATCGCGCTTAAGGTACTAAAGCCCTATGAAAGTGGATCTTCAGCGAGCTGTTGAGCTTCTAAAATCTGGCGAAGTGGTTGCTATCCCTACAGAGACTGTTTATGGGTTGGCGGCTGTTATCTCTCACCGTGATGCTGTGGAGAAGATTTTTGCTACTAAAAAGCGACCTTTTTTCGATCCACTCATCGTTCATGTGAATTCGTTGAAGCAAGCTCAAGAAGTCTCTTCCAGCTGGGGCGAGATCGCTGAAACTTTAGCCGATGCTTTTTGGCCTGGGCCCCTAACCCTGGTACTCCCAAAGGCCAACTGCATTTCTGAGATGATCACTTCTGGTCTACCGACAGTGGGAATTCGTTGGCCCGGTCACCCGCTGTGTCAGAAGCTCTTGCAGTTGGTGGGTGAACCTGTGGCGGCCCCAAGCGCCAATCTTTTTGGAAAAACAAGTCCGAGTCGAACCGAGCACGTAGAACGGGAATTTCAAGGGACTATCCCCGTACTTGAGGGAGGGGCTTCTGAGGTGGGTATTGAATCCACGATCATCAAGATTGACGGGCCAGCGATCCAAGTCCTTCGCAACGGAGTGATCACTTTTACTCAGGTAAAGTCTGCCCTGGAGGCAAAGAAAATTCATTTTCAGGTTCAAAACGTGATTGATCAGCGCCAAGCCCCCGGAATGATGAAGCATCACTATATGCCACAAGTTCCCTTGATACTTGTTTATCCCAACGCTCATTTTGATTCCCCCAAAGCTCTCGAAATAATGAAGAATGCTCCTGACCAAATTGATGAAGTAATTTTGGTGAAACCACAGTCACTACAATCACCGAAAGAGCTAGTGCTGCCAGATGACTCAATCCTGGCTGCACGGAGTCTTTATGCTGAACTTCGCAGAGTTTCTGAGCAAGGAGCTGATGGAATATTGTTTTATGTAAAACCAATTCATCTGAGTGAAGACTGGTTAGGAATCATGGACCGTCTGACCAAAGCGGCTTCTTTAGAATTCCGTTGAGTTTATTGAATTCCACCCAGACAATAATTAAATGAGATGGTTTCGAGTCACTTATAAGTTTGTGCTTTTTGTACTCTTTATATTGAGTTATATATTGACGTCTTTGGCGAGTCGTTTGTTGAGCTTCGATTTAGTTGAACGACGAAAGAGATACGTGAAGATTGTGTCTTGGTACTGTGGTCTTGGATTGAAGCTCTTGAACTTTAGATACTCAGTGAAGAACCGCCCCAGTGATGATCAGCATTATCTATTTGTTGGAAATCATCTTGGATTTTTCGATATTTTTGTTTTAGCAGCTATAAAGCCAAGCCTCTTTATCACTTCCGTGGATATGAGGGAGACTCCCGGTCTTGGTTTGCTCACTGAAATGGGTGGCTGTCTTTATGTGGAGAGAAGGAATCGCTCCAATATTCATAATGAACTGATTCAAATTCGCGAGGCCCTGAAAGCAGGTTTTAATGTGGTTCTTTACCCTGAGGGAACTTCGACGGATGGGCGACAAGTTTTACCATTCAAAAAGACACTCATGACAGCCGTCGCTGGAACAGGCGTACCCATCATGCCGATGGTGATTAACTTTCGAAAGGCCAACGGGGAGCCGATGAGCGAGAAGTATCGAAATTGTGTGGCCTGGTATGGGGATCTCTCGTTCCTGGATGCGTTGATCGGTGCTTTTAGCTTGAAATCCGCAGAGATTGAATTCGAGTTCTGTGAACCTACTCATTGCCACACTGAAGAAGATCGACGTCATGTGGCCGAAGCCGTCTATAAAGCTGTGGTTTCCAAGTACCAGCCGTTCTAAGTAAAAACTACTGACAAAAATCCTGACACTGGTAAGCCCCCAGAGCGCAGTGTAAGATCCTCCTCCTCAGAAGGAGGATTTCTTCATGCAAAAAGCTGTTGTGGTTTTACTGCTAGTGACAAGCTTAGGATGTCAGAAAAGCTTCAAAGCTGAAGTGGCTGGTGCTATTTCTGGCGCTGTAGCTGACAATAAAAATGCAACGAGTTTGCTTGAGTGGGAGAACTCCCAGAATCACCCCCACCAGTTCTTTCAAAAAGCTCTTGAAAACGATTCTCCGGAAGTTCGCCAAGAACTTTGCACTCATCTTTTAGCTTTACCACCGGGAGCACTTCAAGTTTTTGAAGAGGAATTTTCGCATCCGCCGGTGCGCTCTCTTCTTTCTGAATGTATCGCGCAACTTGAAAGTCGCATGGCAGACTACTGGAATCAGCAGAAAGCCCAGCTGTCTCTTTCCGGTTTGCCTACCATTGAAGATGTTCAGCAGGAAATTTCCAAAAAAGCCACTTCTGAGCTGCGAAGAGAGTTTCGTAATACCACTCAGATGCGAGATGTAACCAATGGGTATTTTGCGGTCACAGGTGATGTGGCGAAAAAACAGATTGTGCTGACTTTTGATGATGGACCCGTGGCTCAATTAACTCCCCAGGTGGTAGCGACCTTGAAGAGATTCGGTGCACGAGCCATGTTTTTTGTGAATGGTGTTAATGTTGATAGAAATCCTGACATCCTTCAACAAGTTGCTGATCAAGGCCATGTGATCGGAAACCACTCTTATTATCATTGGGATTTGGGGCGAACGGGGCAGTGCTCTGCAAAAGGTTTATTGGCCTTGGAAGAGTGGAAGAAATTTCCTCGAGCTAAACCACCTTGCACGACTGACGCCATGGTTTTTGAGAATGTGAAACGGGGATTTGATTCGATTTTTCGAGTTTTAGTTTCTTCAGAGCCCTTTTTCCGAGTTCCCTTGGGATCTCAGATACCTTTTGCCCGCCAGTTGCTCAATGCTCACGGAGTTGCTGAGGTCTATGGGCACGGGG
>JBKCXY010000145.1:0-3580 GCA_046315835.1 Pseudobdellovibrionaceae bacterium
CGCAGCAGAAGCTCTGGACCTCAGCAACAAGACTAGATTGAAGAGTTAAACTGATTGTACTTTTTAAAGTACTTCCGAGCGGCATCTAAAATCTGGTTGTCCGTCATTGCCTCCAAGGTTTCGACACCCACCAAATGGCCCATTAATTTCTTATGATTGTGTTTTTCTAAATGCGTCTTAAAGTGTGTTTTTGCCATTCCTGGACCAAACACGAGAAATTCTTCGGGCGCACCTGCCGCTTGCGCGACTTCGTGAAAGAACTGCTCTTCTTGCTTATGATGATGGCCATCTTGATGGCTATTTGAGTGCTTTGCTCCGTGTTTCTTGAGCTCAGTTTTTTTAACTCCTGCTGTAGTGACATGAAAAAGTTTTGCATGCTCTGAATCCATCCAAACAACAACTGCTGACATAAAGTCCTCCTTTTTAAGATGAAACCAGTCTACAAGCTTATTTTTCACAATTTCAGAGGGCTGGGACGATTTGGGACGTGTATTTCTGCAGCTTGGGGTATTTCGTCTCAAAGACAAAATGAACTGGCCTCTGGCTCATGCTCCAGTACACTGAGGCCATGTCATATCAACTTCAATTGCAGTTTTTTGGCGCCGCTCAAACCGTGACAGGGTCGAAGACTCTTCTCACTTATGACGGAAAAAAGTACCTTATTGATTGCGGCCTCTTTCAGGGCCCTAAAGAAATTCGCCAAAAAAACTGGGACGATTCTCCGGAACTTAAAGATCTTTCGGCCATCATCCTGACCCATGCCCATATAGATCATTCAGGCTACCTGCCGCGAATGAGCGCTCTCGGCTACACCGGCCCCGTGTACTCGACCGTGGGCACCTATGATCTCTGTAAGATCATGCTGATCGATGCCGCTTATCTCCAAGAAGAAGACGCGCGGTTCGCCAATCAGAAAAAATACTCCTCTCACTCCCCGGCCCTTCCCCTGTACACGGCCCATGATGCTGAAAAAATTCTTCAGAAATTTCATGCCGTGCCTTTTTATGAGTGGAAACAATTGGCGCCGAATCTGAGTTTTCGCTTTTTGCGCGCAGGCCATATCCTTGGCTCGGGGGTTTTACAGATCAGCTTTATGTCTTCCTCAGGCATGAAGATTCTCACTTTTACGGGAGACTTGGGAAATTCACGGTCTTTTATTCTCAGAGATCCCGACCCTGTGATTGAAAGCGATTTTCTAGTCTGTGAAAGCACTTATGGCGACCGCGTCCAACCGCGTGAGGACACTTTTCAACAGGTCTCTGAAGTCGTCAATAAAGTCATCGGACGAGGCGGCACTCTTGTGGTTCCTGCTTTTTCCGTAGGACGAACTCAAGAACTTCTTTACATTATGTCCCAACTGATTCGAGACGGAAAAATCCCCAGCGTTCCCATTTACCTCGATAGCCCCATGGCTCAAACAGCCACAGACATTTACAAAAAACACGCCGAGGAACTGAAAAGCGATATTCAAGATGGCTACCTCCAAGCTCATTTAACGGGAGTGGCCTTTCGGGAAATCCGAGACTCCGACCAGTCCATGCTTTTGTGCATGAGCACTGAGCCCAAAATTGTGATTTCGGCAGCGGGAATGCTGACCGGAGGCCGCGTCCTTCACCACCTCAAGGCGAAGCTTCCCGATGAAAAATCAGGAGTTCTTTTTGTTGGCTATCAAGGGGTTGGCACCAAAGGTCTTCTTCTGAAAAGTGGCTGGAAAGACATTCGGATTCATCAGCAAAAAGTCAGTGTCGAAGCTGAAATTTTTAGTATTGAGCAACTGTCAGCCCATGCGGATGCTGATGATCTCTTGAAATGGGTCGGGGCCATGAAGAAGAGACCAGGGTTGACCTTCATCAATCATGGCGAAAAGAATGCTTCCGAAACACTCGGCTACCTGTTCCGCACGGAACTTGAGATGAAATGCATCATTGCAGAAGAAAACAAAGTCTACACCCTAGAATAGTTTGACCCTAAATCCACAGAAGCCTAGGGTGGAGCCGTGAGTATACGCATCACTCGGACCACTTCTCCAAAACCATTGCCGCCAGCAGATCAGCTCGGATTCGGTCAGTATTTTACCGATCATTTGTTCTTTGCCGATTTCGCCGGCGGGAAATGGAATGAGGGCGAGATCATCCCCTATCAAGATTTTCACTTAGATCCTGCGGCCAGCGTTCTGCACTATGGCCAAGCCCTCTTCGAAGGCATGAAAGCTTTTAAACATCCGGGAGGCGAGATGTTTCTCTTTCGCCACCAGTTTAATGCAGAACGAATGCGCAAGGGAGCGGAACGCCTCAGTATGGAAGCTCCCTCGAACAACCTCTTCATCGAAGGTATTCGTGAGCTCCTCAAAGCCGATGCTCGCTGGATGCCTGACGGCGTGGGTAAATCCATTTATATTCGCCCCACACTCATTGGCACTGAAGGCTTTCTTGGTGTTCGACCTTCCAATCATTTTCGATTTTTTGTGATCCTGTCGCCCGTGGGTCAATATTATTCAGGCACCTCAAAAGCGGTGAAGATCTTTATCGAAGAAGAAGATCTCCGCGCAGCCCCTGGGGGCCTTGGCAATACCAAAGCGGCTGCCAATTATGCAGCTTCTTTGCGAGCCGCCCTCAAAGCAAAACATAAAGGCTATGCCCAAGTTCTGTGGCTGGATGCTTCTCGCAAGTTTGTTGAAGAAGTAGGAACCATGAATATTTTCTTCCGCGTGGGAGACGAAGTGTGGACACCCCGACTCAATGGATCCATCCTGGAAGGCGGAACCCGCGCTTGCGTGATTCAACTGTTGAAATCCTATGGGACGACCGTGGTTGAAAAAGATGTCGCACTGGCTGACTTGAATCAAGCGTATAGCCAAGGTCTGTTAAAAGAAGCTTTCGGAACCGGGACTGCGGCTGTGATCACTCCGATTGAGGAAATTTCCTCACCAAAGTTGAAGTGGAGTTTTTCAGACTTTTCAGACTCGAGCCTTTCTCAAAAGCTCTATCAGGATATCAGCTCCATCCAGCACGGACTGAGCTCAGATCGATTTTCTTGGCTCGTGAAAGTGTAGGCTCGATGTTTACACGCGCTGAAAAGTTTCTTCTTTTCGCTCTCGCTTTTATTCAGTTTTCACACATTGTGGATTTCATGATTCTGATGCCCCTGGGCCCGAGCCTCATGCGGACTTTTGAAATCACACCGACTCAATTTGGCCTGCTCGTTTCCGCTTATACTTTTTCTGGCGGGACGACGGGACTGATCTCAGCCCTGTTTCTGGATCGCTTTGATCGAAAAAAATCTCTTCTCTTTTTCTATTTGGGTTTTTCTCTGGGAACACTGGCTTGTGCTTTTGCTCCGACTTATGAGCTCTTGATGTTGGGGCGAATTTTCACCGGCGCTTTTGGGGGCGTCCTCGGGTCTCAGATCTTGTCAATCATTGGGGACTCTATTGAAACTCATAAACGCGGCACGGCCACAGGTCTTGTGATGTCCGCCTTCTCGTTTGCTTCGGTGGTCGGTGTCCCTTTTGCCCTTTACTTGGCCAATCATTTTGATTGGCATGCACCTTTTCTTTTTTTGGGCGGCTTGAGTTTACTGT
>JBKCXY010000146.1:0-7199 GCA_046315835.1 Pseudobdellovibrionaceae bacterium
GTTCTGTATCGGAATGGTGCTTTTAATTATTCAGTCGAGTTTTTTGTTAGCTTTCGTGACAGAGGGTCCAGGTCGCAGTAAAACTTGACCAATGTCTCAGTATATCGACAGTCATTCACATCTCGCGGACCAAAGATTGGAAGCCCAGCTGGACACTTGGATGGTGGAAGCTCGTCGCCAGGGGTTCATCGGGCACCTCCAAGGGGGAGTCGGGCCCCAGGATTGGGCTCGTCAAAGGGAACTCCAAGCGCAGTATCCTGAAATTTGGCCGGTGTTTGGACTTCATCCCTATTGGGTGGCTCAGTCCACCGAAGAGCAGTGTGAGCAAGGGTTGGATCAGCTGGCTCGAAAGATTGGCAAAGCCTATGCGCTCGGCGAAACGGGTTTGGATTTTCGCTCTCAGTATTTAGGAACGTCTGACTTCGGCTCAGAATCAGAAAATCGTCATCGGCAAATTCGCATGTTTGAGCAACAGTTAGAGCTCGCACGGGTTGCGAACAAAGCCGTCGTGCTTCATGTGGTGAGGGCTTTTTCTGAATTTTTAGTCGTGTGGGATGAGTTCGGTCACGGTTTGAGCGGTTTCTATCATTCCTTTGCTGGGGACTGGCAAAAAGCAAAGCAGCTTTTGGAGCGAGGACTTCTGGTGTCCGTGGGGGGAGCTCTTTTACATCCACGCAACGAGGCTTTGCGGGCTGCGGTGGAAAAGATCCCTCTGGAGTGCTTGTTGATTGAAACGGACAGCCCTGATCAATCTCCACCGGCCTACCAGGGGCAATTAAACCCGCCCTTCAGTCTTTTTTTAGTGGCCGAGAAAGTCGCTGAAATCAAAGGGATCACAAGGGAAGAAGTGCTTGACAGTTCGGGTCGAAACCTTCGAAAACTGCTGCACTTATGACAATGGAAAATCCGCACTACAATCCCGAAACTTCCCAGCCTCAAGAAACGAACTATGTCCTTCATCGACGCTTTGATCGCATGGGCCGTTTGGTGGGCGACGAGGCCATGAAAAAACTGATGAATTCTCATGTGATGATTTTAGGTCTCGGCGGCGTGGGATCTTGGGCGGCAGAAAGTCTGATGCGATCGGGAGTGGGAAGACTCACGATTGTTGATTTTGATGAGATTTGTATCACCAATGCAAATCGCCAGATCCATGCTCTGCAAGGACTTGTGGGGAAAAAGAAAGCCACAGTGATGGCAGAGCGCCTCAGAAAAATTAATCCTCAAGCGACGGTGAAAGAAATCCCTCAGTTTTACAACGAACAAAATTCAGAAGTGATCTTGGCAGAAAAGCCCGATTTTGTGATTGATGCCATCGATAACTTGACCGCAAAAACTCATTTGATTGCAACTTGTCGCGAGCGGGGAATCCCTGTGATCACGTCCGGCGGAGCTTCCGCGAGACTTGATCCACTGTCTGTGAAACTGGTAGATCTTGCGAAGACTCATTCGGATCCATTGTGCCATCAAGTGCGTAAGATTTTGAGACAGCGTTATGCTTTCCCGAAAGACGGGGACTTCGGTATTCCTTGTGTTTTCTCAGATGAAGAACCCATGATGCCCGTTGAGCTGAATTATGACAACGGCGAGGGCTTTAAATGTGTTTGCCCGCAAGGGCAGAACGACGTTCATTCTTGTGACAAGCGCCGCATGATTTATGGCACAGCGAGCTTCATGACTGGAAACTTTGGCTTAGTCATGGCAAGCTTTGTCGTCAGACAGTTGGTGAAGGACATCCTGGATCAAAAAAGTGTTGTGACCCAAGTCCGTGAAAATTCCGAAGAGGGGAATGAACTGTGGCCGTCGTAATTTTCTTTTTGATCAGTGGTTTTGTTGTTCTTGTCAGTTCCATTTATTTAGGGGTTGTCTTTCATCACTACTTTGTCGAGTGGAGAAAAAAGAAAGAGAAGTCGAATGAAACTTTTTGAGCAATTTAAAAAAAATTTTCCAAAGCCATTGTACGAGAACGCTATTTTTTCTTACGAACTGGTTCGCGCAGCGACTTTCCTCACTCAAAATTTGTCCTTGCCGATTTTTGAGTATTTGTTAACTCGTCAGAACAAAACCTTCACCAAAGACTTTCCTGTTCAAATGCAGAAAGCCCTGAAAGACTTGGTGAAGCTCTTGAGGAAAGACGCGATTCATATTTCTCGAGGCGTTTATCCCTTAGATGTTTTAAAGCCTGAGCCTGTCAGTCAATTTCTTGCCAGATATCCACAAATTATCGCTGACGGAGTTTCCATTTCTCAGCGCCGTCTTGAGCGAAAGGCTCACGATTTTGATCAAGAGGCCCGCGAGTACTTCCGCGAAGTGCCTGATTACTACCAAAGGAATTTTCATTATCAAACCGGTGGTTACCTCACAGAGAAAAGTGCTGCGCTCTATGAACACCAGGTTGAAATTCTCTTCGCGGGTGCTGCTGATGCGATGAGAAGACTTTTACTCGCTCCCATGAAAAAGCACTTTGATTATGGTCAAGGTGAAGGCCTTCATTTCTTGGAAGTGGCTGCCGGAACGGGCCGGCTGACAAGATTTGTGAAGCTGGCATTTCCTAAGGCGCGCATCACCGTGATGGATCTTTCGAGTCCTTATCTGAAGGTGGCTCAGAACCGTCTCTCAGAATTCAGTCGCTTGAATTTTGTGCAAGGCGATGGGGCAGATCTTCCGTTTAAAGCTGATAAATTTGATGCGGTCTTTTCTTGTTTTCTGTTTCATGAGCTGCCGATTGAAGAGCGCAGGAAAGTTGTTTCTGAGGGATTTCGAGTTTTGAAGCCCGGCGGTTTTTACGGTTTGGTGGATTCCATTCAGAGCGAAGATAAGAAGGAATTCGAGTGGGCACTTTCACAATTCCCTGTGGATTTTCATGAGCCCTTTTTCAAAAACTATATTCAGAATCCCATGGATGGTTTACTGCTGGGCGCAGGATTCCATAAAATTGATCAAGAAGTGGGCTTTCTTTCGAAAGTGGTGTCGGGCATAAAGCCTTTCAGTTCTTGATTTTGGTTGTATTGGGTTCAAGTTTTCAGTAAATCCATGGTCTTCTTAAGCCAGTCAAAGACAGAGGAGTAGACCATGAATGTCAGCCAGTTTATCGATCATCACTATCGTCATTTCAATGCAGCTTCATTGAAAGATGCAGCGAAAGCCTACAAGACTCATTTGGATAAGGGCGGTCAGATGCTGGTCACACTCGCTGGTGCCATGAGTTCAGCTGAGCTGGGGCTTTCTTTGGCAGAGATGATCCGCCAGGGGAAAGTTCATGCTATTTCTTGCACGGGTGCAAATCTGGAAGAAGACATCTACAACTTGGTCGCTCATGATCATTACGTGCGAATTCCTAACTGGCGAGAGCTCACTCCTCAGCAAGAGCAAGATCTCCTCGATCGTCATTTGAACCGTGTGACTGACACTTGCATTCCTGAAGAGGAAGCGATTCGACGAATTGAAGATGCCATTCTTGAAGTTTGGTCTGACGCAGACAAAAAGGGCGAAGCTTATCTTCCCCATGAATACTTTTACAAAATTCTTTTGAGCGGAAAACTGAAGCAGCACTACCAAATTGACCCAAAAAATTCTTGGCTCCTGGCGGCTGCGGAAAAAAATCTTCCCATGGTTGTCCCGGGTTGGGAAGATTCCACCACAGGAAATATTTGTGCTGGTCACTGCATTAAGGGAACCATCAAGAATCCCCGCACCATGCGTTCAGGAATTGAGTACATGACTCGTTTTTCTGAATGGTACATGTCAGCGTCTAAAAAGCACGATATCGGTTTCTTCCAAATTGGTGGTGGTATTGCCGGTGACTTCCCAATTTGTGTGGTTCCCATGCTTCACCAAGATCTTGAGTATACCGACGTAAAATGCTGGAAGTACTTCTGCCAAATTTCTGATTCAACGACTTCCTATGGTTCTTATTCAGGGGCTGTGCCGAACGAAAAGATCACATGGGGCAAGCTTGAGGTCGACACTCCACGATTTATCGTGGAAAGCGATGCGACCATTGTGGCGCCATTGATGTTTGCTTATATTTTGGGCTGGTAAACAAGAATGAAAAAGAAGCAGCGACATTATAAAGATCCTTTAAGGCAGTTCCATCCCGCAACCTCTGTGATTCTTGCGGGATATCGGTCGGGATTGTCGCAGTTTTCGGTGAAGCCGCCGCTCTTTCGCACTTCCACGTTTGAGTTCCCCAATGCCAAGGCCGGGGAGCTTTTTTTCAAGCGAGCTTATCATTTAGACGGTGACGATGGCCAAGAGCCTGGACTGATTTACTCACGTCTGAACAATCCGAACACTGAAATTGCGGAAGATAAAATTGTGGCAGCCGAAGTGGGAGCCACTCATGCTTTGCTTTTTCCTTCAGGAATGTCGGCCATTGCGACCTCTATCATGGCCTTGGTTCCTCCCGGCGGGAAGATTCTCTATTCGGATCCTGTTTATGGGGGCACCTATTTCTATTTCCAAAAGTTCTGTCCTGATCGTTTTCAGATTCAGGTCGAGCCCGTAGACACCAGCGATCTTAAATTGTTGAAGAAGAAGCTCGAAGCTGAAGGCCCATTTGATATGGTTTATCTGGAGTCGCCAACGAATCCCACCATGCGCCTCAGTGATATCCAAAGCATTTCTCGTTTGGCGAAAAAGATGAATCCTGAATGTCTGATTGCCGTTGATAACACATTTATGGGACCTGTTTTTCAGAGTCCTTTTGAGCTGGGCGCTGATCTTGTGCTTTATTCAGCGACCAAGTTTTTGGGCGGCCACAGTGATATCTTAGCTGGTGTAGCGCTCACAAAAACGAAGGAGCTGCATCGAAAAATTCAAGATTACCGTACCATCCTCGGGGCCACGGTTGCGCCAGACACGGCTTGGCTTCTCACGCGTTCGATTGAAACACTGTGGGTGCGCATGCAGCGTCAGTCAGAGAAAGCCATCAAGGTCGCCCGAGCGCTGAAAAAGCATCCGGCGGTGAAGAAAGTGTTTTATCCGGGTCTGCTATCAAAAGCGGACGAAGGGCAGAAAAAGATTTTTGAAAAGCAGTGTAAGGGCGGCGGCAGCATGATCAGTTTTGAGCTGAAAAACTCCACCCGCAAAGCAGCATTTCAATTCTTAGATGCTCTCGAAGTCTTTCACTTGGCGGTGAGCCTTGGCGGCACCGAGTCCTTGATTGAGCATCCGCGAAGCATGACCCATTCCGATATGACCATCGAAGATCTAGATCGAGCCGGCATCGGGGAAGGGCTCATTCGCGTGAGTGTAGGTCTTGAGAGCAGCGAAGATCTGATCGATGATCTTTCCCAAGCTTTGAATCAGATTAAAATTTAGATCAGATCAATTCGCTGTAAACATTTTTGACATCTGTCTGCACGGGCTTGTCACCGGGGTTTTGCTCCGGCATTAAATTCTCCCTATTCATTTTCGGCTGGTACCGGCCTTGCATTGCTAGGGCTTGTGGGTTAAACGACCTTAACGGAGGAATAATATGAAGAGATCAGTGTCTTTATTCTCAGCGGCTCTTTTGTCGGTTCTCGCTTTCACGTCAGTGTCTCATTCTGAGACAGAGAACATCGTCTTAACCAAGCGAACCAAAGAGATCTATGAGAATTCTAGTGAAGCGAATCGCATGAATAAAAATGGCACGATCTTGGTAAACCTTGTGGGTGTTGGACCCGGTGGAGCTGGAGGAACTGGGCTTGCGGGAGGACTTCATTTAGACCGCAACAAGTTATTACTTGCTGAAATTCGCGGAGGAAAAGGTGCGATCACTCGCTCGTACTCATCGAGCAATGGGTTTGAGTCCACTTCGGGTGAGTCTGAGTCGACGATCAATCAGATTGGATTGCATTATAAGCAGTTTGTTGGGAACAGTTTCTATTTCAGGATGGGTGGTGATTACTCACAAGTGGACTTTAAGTATGATTTTGATATGGCAGGATCTTCTTCGTCAGACTTTAAATCCAAATTCGAAGGTGAGGCTCTTCATGCCAATTTCACGATTGGAAATCAGTGGCAATGGGAAAACTTCACTTTGGGGTGTGACTGGGTAGGTTTGGCTTCTCCAGTTTACTCAAAAGTGAAAAGTCAGTCGTTGACAGGAAACCCACTCGCGCAAGATCGTCAGGATTTTGAAGACGACAAAAAGATGCTTCTCACGGGTGGCTCTGCTGTGTTGTTGCGCCTCTACTTAGGTGCAACTTTCTAATTAATGCAATAACTTAACGCAGGTGCGACGCCACTTTTGGGGCCGCACCTTTTTAAGAGCTGGCGCTGGAGTAATGCTTCAGCGCGAATCTCCAGAAGAGATGGCTCAAGAAGAGCAGTCCCAGACTCCAGAGGATCGCCCAAGCAAAGAGTCCATAGGCGGGCTGAAAGAGCAGAGATCTTGCCGGAACACTCACAATAAAAGCCATTGGGAAAACCGTCAGAAGTAAGATTCTGAGCCACGGCACATAAATCGAATCAGGCCGCATGCCGAGCTTGTAGAGCTGAAACCACAGGTACATCAGATTCTCAGACCGCGTGAAGATCACCGCTGTGGATGAAAAAATAAACCGGCAGCTATAAACCACCAAAAGGCCTGCAGGCACTAAAACCAACAGCCATAGTAAATTTGCGAGATGAAATTCTGGCAGTTGCGTGAGTGACCACACTAGCCAGCTCGTGCCGATCATGAGATTTCCAATCATAGCCGTTCCCAGCCGCTGACAGCTCAGCATAAATTGAGAATTCACGGGCTTTGCTAACAGCAAATCCAATTCCCCTTTGCGAACGCGTTCACTCATGCGATCCAGGTTGTCGTGAAAAAGAATCATGTAAAAGGCATCCACCACGAAAAGCACCCCGAGGAAAACACGCATCTGTTCGATGGACCATCCTCCGATCAGATGCGTGTGTCGGTAAATGGTTTCAAAAGTCACAATCTGAGCGAGATACCAAAAAATATCTGTGGCAATCCGAGTAAGAAAATTCGCTCGGTACTCAAGATCAGCAATGAGGCTTGCTTTGAAAAAAGCTTTATACAGGCGAAGATATTTGATCATGCGCCAGTCCCCACATATTTTCGAATTCCCCAGCGCCACATCACCGCGCTGATGGCTCCGAAAATCAGAATCGACCAGGTGATCGAGGCAAAGCCTGCATAGACTTGTTCGATACCCACGCGGCCAGTGATGTAGGCCACAGGAATGTAAACAGCATTACAA
>JBKCXY010000147.1:0-4450 GCA_046315835.1 Pseudobdellovibrionaceae bacterium
GTGAGATTTTGAGTTTTCAAATCCTTTGATGAAAAGCGATCACCGCGCAAAGCACGGAGTAAAATTTCAGTGGCCTGAGCAAAATATTTATTTTTGATCACATCCCAAGCCGTGTGCTCGAGTTCTGTCTTTGGGACAAAACCATAAGCTTCATTGGTGAATGGAAATCTTCCCGCGGCAAAACCTAAATGAAACTTTCGATTTGCAAAGGAACTGAATTGCTGCAAAGTCAGAAACGTCCTGACGGCTTCTGCATGAGCTAGCGGTCCTCCGTTGCAAATGATGTTGCGAATGGCCGAGCCAAAACCAATTTTCCGGGTTTGGGCCATACCGAGGAGACTCATTTGCAAGATGTCCGTATTGAGGCCAATCTCCCCTTTAAAGTGAGGGATCACATGATGGGGATTTTGTTTTTGAATCTGACAAGATAAATGCGTCTCGGCCACCCAGGCTGTTTCAAACCCCAGTTCATCCGCCAGCTTCAACTGATGAAAGAAGTTTTCAAACATGACCTTTTCGCTGGGCAGATAGCCGTCGACTTCGGTTTGGCAAATGGACAGAAAGATATCAAATTTCATTCACAACTCAGAGCCCAGTTTTTTTATTCTTAAAGAGATCTCACTGGGATCCCAGACTATTCCTTCGAGCTCCATGGACAAGCGTACAGCTCTTGAGAAACAAAAAGCACGGAAATTTTCTTTGACCCCATCGCTCAATGCACAGTCTTTGTAAAACTGAAGACCTAAGGGTTTCAGGGAAGAATCCTGCGAAAGTTTTCCCGCCAAGACAGAAAAATCAACCATCACTTCGCGCTCTTCCGCAGGGATCCCCTTTGCGCTTTGTGAAGCCAAGGACCGCTGTTCGCGCCGGGGTAATTTAGTGGTCAAAAGCTCAAGCTCGGCTTCAAAGGCCTGACTATGGACCACGTCCCGTGCGACTTGCACTGCCGCTGAGGCTGGCAGAGACTCCGTGGTCTTCCCGAGCAGCAAACCCGAATCCCCTTCGATCAAGACCACCGGCCGAACTTGACTGGGCTCAATGACTTCGGGCCGAGTTGCAATGAAAATTCCTAACAGAAGAAGCCCAATGACTCCGGCAGCTGAAAGTCCTCTCATGGCGCGACCTCAGGCCGCGGATCAAAAAAGTAAGGCTTCATAAAGATTTCTTTCTTTTCGCAGTAACTTGCACCGGCTCCCCAAGCACCCAAGTAATCACAAAGGGACGCCTCTTGAGTTTGCTCAAGGTTCAGAACTCGAGAGCGTGAATCCAAGTACAGAAAATCGAGAAGCTCTTTTTCTTCAGCACTGCAATTGTCACAAGATTCTCTAAATTGCTGAGTGAGCAAAGCCCCCACACGGTAAGCCCCATTGTTTGATGAATCACAAGCGAACTGCCCTTCATAGGTGTGCCCCTTGGGACAGATCACATGAGAAAATCCCACATGCCTTCCACGGCCATCACTGTGCCGAGCTTCATGAAACAGCGTCTCTAAACGAAAAATTCTTGCCACTCTTTGTGAGAGAGACTCAGCTCCCCACTGGGGTTTCAGCGGAGCAAAATAGCCATCGCCGATCTTGACCACACCCGCTCTCGGAGACTCGATCGAAATCCATCCGAGACCACTGACAAAGAGAGAAAAGACCTGGCCTGTTCTTTTGCCAAACTGATAAATCGTAGCCCCAATATTAGACATCATCACTTGAGACCTTGACTGGGAATACCCTAGCGACAACTCCCGACCAGGCTCCATGTTCCAAACCTCTGGAAATCTTAAGACTCGAATAGCCCCATCACCGAGTTTTTGTTTGGCATCCGTCATGACCTTGACCCGATCTGCAAGCCAAGAAGAAAGATTCAAAGCTCCAGAGTCTGACAACTCGAGGATTTCCATGACTTCTTTGTTATTCACTGGCAACGAAGACTCCATCAAAAATCGCAAGTCCGCTTCGGTCAATGACCGCTGAAACAACGTTACTTCTTGGCTGTATTCTAAATCTGGGCGAAATAGAAAACGCGACTCGGCCGCTGCTGAAAAAGAAAAGCTGAGGATGAGACTGAGCTCAATAATCCACTTCAAACAATGCCCCCGGATCTCTCTCTTATTCGATTGACGCATCCCAAGCAATTCCGGTCTTGGAGCACGGTAAAAACAACAGTATTCTTAAGATGTAAAATCTACATCAAAATGGTGAGTCTCATGAAAACGAAAAAACTTCTTTGGATTGATATGGAAATGACCGGCCTCGATGTTGAAAAGGAAGTGGTCATCGAAGTGGCCGCCATCGTGACAGACTATAGCTTTCAGGTTCTGGATACCTACGAAACTGTGGTGAATCAACCCCAAACCTATCTGGCGGCCATGGATGATTGGAACAAGGAACATCACAGCCAATCTGGACTGCTGGCAAAGATCCCCTATGGAAAGACCCCAGATCAAGTGGAAGAGGATCTTCTGAAACTCGTGGAAAAGCATTGGCCACAGCCCGAGAAGAAAGACGATATGCCCATCATGGCAGGAAACTCCATAGGACAAGATCGTTTATTTATGAATAAGTATTTTAAAAAGCTCTCCAGTAAAATCCACTATCGGATGCTGGATGTCACTTCTTGGAAGATCATTTTTAACGAAAAATTTAGCATGAAGTATGAGAAAAAGAACTCACACAGAGCCCTCGATGATGTTCGTGAATCGATCGAAGAGCTTAAGTTTTATATGAGCGCGGTTCGCTAAGAACCACGCCCACCACTCTTCAAATTTAGTATCTGTAGTGATCAGGCTTGAACGGACCTTCCACGTCCATTCCCAAGTACTTGGATTGCTTCGGAGACAGCTTGGTGAGCTTAGCTCCCACGTGAGCCAAGTGCAAAGCCGCTACTTTCTCGTCCAAATGCTTCGGCAATCGGTAAACATCGATTTCCTGGTACTTGTCACGATTAGTGAAAAGCTCGATTTGAGCCATGACTTGGTTCGTGAAGGAATTTGACATCACAAAGCTCGGGTGACCTGTTCCACAGCCCAAATTCACCAAGCGACCCTTGGCAAGGACGATCACTTGTTTTCCATTCTTTAAAGTGTGGATGTCCACTTGTGGTTTCACTTCGCGGATCTTTGAGTTTTTGTTCAACCAAGCCATATCGATTTCAATATCGAAATGACCGATGTTACAAACAATCGCATTGTCCTTCATTTTCATGAAATGCTTTTCAGTGATGATATCGCAGCAGCCCGTCGCGGTGACAAAGATATCCGCCATCGGAGCAGCTTCTTCCATGGTGGTCACTTCAAAACCTTCCATGGTCGCCTGCAAAGCACAGATCGGATCAATTTCAGTGATCAATACACGAGCACCCAAGCCCTTCATCGAGAACGCAGAACCCTTACCCACGTCCCCGTAACCCGCAACAACAACGACTTTACCCGCCACCATCACATCAGTCGCCCGCTTGATACCATCAGCCAAAGATTCGCGGCAGCCGTACAAGTTATCAAATTTTGATTTGGTGACAGAATCATTGATATTGATGGCAGGAACTTTGAGTTTTCCTTTTTCTTTCAACTTCACCAGGTTGTGAACACCGGTCGTTGTCTCTTCAGAAAGCCCGATGATCTTTTTGATTTCGTTCACAAAGCGATCTTCGTGCATCATATTAGTGAGATCCCCACCATCATCCAAGATCATATTGTAGCCTTCTTTGCCCCAACCAGTGATGGTCTGTTCAATACACCAGTTAAATTCCTCTTCGTTTTCACCCTTCCAAGCAAACACTGGAATTCCCGCAGCTGCTATCGCAACGGCAGCATGATCTTGAGTAGAAAAGATATTACAAGAAGACCAGCGAACTTTAGCGCCTAAGTGAATGAGAGTTTCAATCAGCACCGCCGTTTGAATGGTCATGTGCAAGCAACCAGAAATCCGAGCGCCTTTCAGCGGCTGTTGTTTCGCGTACTCTTTTCGAAGTGACATCAAACCCGGCATTTCTTTTTCGGCGATGAGAATTTCTTCACGACCCCAGCGAGCGAGCTCTTGAAATCGCTTTGGATTCTCCATAGCTTCAACACAGACACGGTAGTCTGGTCCCCAAGGATTGTGCTTGTCTTTACCAGAATTCGCTTTCACTGCTTTTGCAGGAGCTTTTGATTTAGTCATTGTCTTTCCATTTGTTGTTTGAGTGTTAGCCATGATTCCTCTTTTCCTAGAACATAATCATAGGAAATCTAAAGTTTAAAACCAAATTAATCCACTGTTAATATTTCATATCCTGTGTCAGTCACCAGGACCGTGTGTTCAAACTGGGCCGAAAGCTTTTTGTCAGAGGTCGTGTACCATTTGATACTTGAGTTTGGGATATCAAACTCCTTGATGCCTGAGACCCCCTCATTGACCATAGGTTCAACGGTAATGCACTGCCAAGGGACAAGGATATCCCCACGCCCCTTCTTCCCAAATGA
>JBKCXY010000148.1:0-20103 GCA_046315835.1 Pseudobdellovibrionaceae bacterium
CCATCGAAGAGGGCATTGAGCGCATTCATCGCGAATGCAAACCTTCAGAGAATATCGATTATTTTATCCAGTTCATGAGATCCTCAAAGCGAGGAGTTGCTCGGGGAAAGAGAAGCTTAGGACCGGAAGAAGATTCGGAGAGTTAAAAAATGTCAAATCTGCTACGAGCTGCTGTCATTGGGGTAGGATATTTAGGCCGCTTTCATGCTCAGAAGTACAAAGCCCTTGAAGGTCGTGAGGACCTCAACGTCAAGCTCGTTGGTGTTTGTGATTTGAATGATGCTCAAGCGAAAGCCGTTGGGCAAGAGCTCAATGTTCCAAGTTTTACTCAGCCGGAGCAGCTTTTGGGGCAAGTGGATATGGTTACTATCGCCACAATTACACCGACGCACTATAAGCTCGCCAGTCAGTTTCTCAATGCCAATGTCCATGTGAATGTGGAAAAGCCTATTTCTTTAAAGTGTCTTGAAGCCGGTGAGCTGGTTCGTCTTGCAAAGGAAAAGGGGCGAGTTCTCAGTGTCGGTCATTCCGAGCGTTTTAACCCGGCTTTTGTAGAGCTGAAGAAGCATCTCCATAAGCCCAAGTTTTTAGAACTTTCTAGGCATGCACCGTTCAAGCTCCGGGGAAGTGATGTGAGTGTGATTCATGATCTCATGATTCATGATTTGGATCTGATGCTGTCTTTAGATTCAACAAGACCTCGATTGGTGATGGCTGCGGCAGGGAAGATGATCACCGACACTTATGACTGGGCCAATGCCTCTTTTGAATTTGAATCGGGCCTGAAAGCTTCGATCAGTAGTTCACGAATTAGCCCCGTAATGACGAGAACACTCCGAGCCGTACAAGCGGAGTCACAGTTTGTGGCCAATCTTCAGACGGGTGATCTCGAAGAAGTTCGTCCCCAAAAAGAAGGTGAAAAGGGGACGGCCATTAAGACGATGAATTGCGGTAAAGGAGATAATCTCCTGACTGAAACAGAGCACTTCGTTCGAGCAGTTCATGGCCTGCCCCATCACTCCGTTTCAGGAGAACAAGCTTACCGTGCTTTGGAGCTTGCTGAGCAAATTGTTTCCTTTGTGGAAAGCCATCGGGGATTCTAATGATGAAGGCCCAGGTGATGGTTGTGGCGGCTGAAGCCTCCAGTGCTCTCTACGCGGAGAGACTTCTAGATCACTGGCTACAGGAGAAAAAAGACGTTCACTGTTTTGGTGTCGGCACGGCCTCGATGGAGGCAAAGGGATTTGAGCGACTTGGCAAATCTGAAGAAATGGCCGTTGTTGGAATTGCCGAAGTTCTTGAAAACTATTCTTTGCTCAAAAGTGTTTTTGATTCTTTGGTAGAAGAAGCCAAAAAGCGCCGGCCGCAATTTGTGTTGGTCTTGGATTATCCTGATTTTAACCTTCGTTTAGCGAAAGAAATGAAGATTTTAGGAATTCCTGTCGTGTATTACGTGAGTCCCCAAGTTTGGGCTTGGCGCAAAGGAAGAATTCAACAGATCAAAGAATATTGTGATCAGGTTCTGTTGCTCTTTCCCTTTGAAAAAGAATTTTATGAGCAAGCAGGAATGAAGCACGCAGTGGTGGGACATCCTGTGGTGGATGAACTCAAAGCGCAGAACCAATCCTCTGATTATCGGAAAATGCACCGAAAGCGTTACGGACTGACGGATGATCAAGTGGTGATTGGTCTCATGCCGGGTTCTCGCCCCAGTGAATTGAAGCTTAATTTTCCGACGCAAGTTGAAGCGGCAAGGCTTCTCTATAAAAAATACTCCAATGTGAAAATTGTCGTTCTCTGTGCACCCACAGTGGATCGTCAAGTCTTACAGACCTACCTGGAGGAAGTGCGATTTCCTTTTCAAATCATCAAAGATGAGCCCTTTGAAATGATTCATCTGGTTGACTTTATGATTGCCACGAGCGGAACGGCCACTTTGATGGTGGGTCTACTTGAAAAGCCCATGGTGATTATGTACAAGCTCAAGTGGCTGACCTGGGCCCTTGCCAAAGTGCTGGTCCGAGGAGTGAAGTGGATTGGACTTCCGAATTTGATTTTGCAAAAAGAGGCGGTTCCAGAAATGATTCAGCAAGAGGCCTCTCCGGAAAATTTAGTAAAACAAATCGGCGAATGGATTGATTCCGCCGAGAAAGCGGAAGCTGTTCGAAGAGATTTGAGGAATATTCGTGGTCGATTAGGTTCTGAAGGGGTGACCGTGAAAGTGGCGCAGATTCTCGAGAGCTACTTCACTCACAAAAATCAGGGATCCTCACAGTGAAGTCCATGCTGGCCTCATTCTTTAAAATTTTGAGTGAACGTCGAGCCAAATCCTATTCATCTGGTTTTTTTTCGTCGATTGAAGTTCCCTGCAAAGTTTTGTCTGTGGGAAATCTGAGTGTCGGGGGGACTGGCAAAACTCCAGTGGCGGATTGGATTTTGAAAGAAGCTCTTCGGCGAGGGATCAAAACAGTTTTGATTGCGAGAAATTATAAAGCAAAGTTTTCCGGAGCCCCTGGAGCCCACAGAGTCGAAGTGGGCCTCGAAAAGGCCGCAGAGAAATTTGGTGATGAGCCCACGCTTCTGGCGATCAAGAATCCGGAAGTTTCTGTTTTTGTGGGTGAGAAAAAGTGGCAGTCTGCTCAGGTGGGATACGATCAAATCAAGCCCCAATTAATGGTGATCGATGATGGTTTTCAGCATCTGAGACTGAAAAGAGATTTCAATGTTCTTCTCCTCGATGTCAGTCGACCAAAGGAAGAATACCAAGTGCTTCCTTTGGGGCGATTAAGAGAGTCTCTCGAAGCTGCACAAAGAGCGGATTTGATCATTTACACCAAAATTCAGGATAGAAATGAAGAGACTTTGAAGTTGCTTCAAGCGCAGCTCCCCAAAGATCGCCCCACAGCGAGCCTGGGCTATCGTTTAGAAGTGTCATCCCAATTTGGGGCCGAGGAGAAAGAGATTCACCCCTCATTTTTCCTTTGCTCGGGCTTAGCGAATCCTGAATCCTTTTTTGAAGCTGTTCGAGAGAGGTGGAAAAGAAAAGAAATCAAAAGTTTTCCATATCCCGACCACTTCAATTTTTCTGGTTCTGATGTTGCTTTGCTGGAATCTGAAGCCGAGCGCTCTCAGGCTCGCATTCTCGTTACAGAGAAAGATTGGGTGAAGCTGAAAGATGTCACCTCACAACCAAAGCTCTACCAAGTCATTGAAGTCCAAGTCTATTGGGAAAAACCACCAGTGAGTCTGTATGAATTTCTCGATCAGATTGTTTAAATGGCTCTCTTTTTTGGTGTATCGCTCACCGATGAGCTTTCAGAAAGCTCTCGGAGACTTTTTAGGTTGGCTTTGGTTCGATGGCTTAAAATTTCGCCGCTTCACTGTACTCAAAAATATTCAAAGAGCTTTTCCTGAGCTTACGAAAGAGCAGAAATATCAATTGGCTCGGCAATCGATGAAGAATCTTTGTTTTAATTTTGTGGAAATTATAAAGCTTCCCCATTTTAGGGCTGAGGATTTTCAGAAAGGAATTTTTCACGGTCTTGAGAACTATCAGCAGGCTCAAGCCCAGGGGAAGGGTGTGCTTCTTTTGTCATTGCACTTAGGCTCTGGAGACCTGGCTTGCTCGCTGATTGCTCAAAAGGGAATTCCTCTCCACGTCATTTCAAAAAAATTTAAAAATAAGGCTTTCAATGATTTTTGGTTTGGGATGAGAGAGGGGCACGGGACAAGATTTATGGATCCCCATGGAGCTCACTTGCCTTTTGAAATTTTAAAAGCCACAAAAAAGGGTGAGCCCGTCGTGTTTGTTTTGGATCAATATATGGGAAAGCCTTTTGGGATTGAGACAGAGTTCTTCGGAATTAAGACAGGGACAGCCTATGGTCTGGCTCTTTTTGCAATCAAAACGAAAGCTCCCGTGGTTCCCGTTTATACGTACCGGGATGAGCAGCTAAGGACCCATGTGGCTTTCGGTCCTGAGGTGCCTTTGATCCAGGAAGAAGACCGAGATTTACAAATTCAAAAAATGACTCAAGAATATACCAAGACCATTGAGGATCTAGTGCGAAAGTATCCAGAGCATTGGATGTGGGTGCACCGGCGATGGAAAAGGTGGAAATAAATTGAGATTGAAACAGATGTTATCCCTACTTTTAATGGCCTTGATTGTAGGATGCGCCTCGAAAGTCCTCAAGTTTGATGAAGAGGAAAAGCTCAAAGACCTCAAAGAGTTTGATCAGACGGTGAATATCGTGATGCCACCCGAGGAAACTGCAAGTTTTGTGGCCCCTTCCACGACCACTTCAACCTTGCCTGGTCGATCAGGTGTAAAGCCAAAAATCAGTCCACAAAAACCTGAAATGAAAAAGACCACCACAGTGACGACACCAGCAAAGAGACAGCCAGAAATAGAATCAGACCGTGGCTTTCAAGGTCGAAGGCCCATTGTGGATCCCTTCCAAGTGGGAGAAAAAATTGTTCATGAGGTGACTTATTTTAAAACGAATGCGGGCTCACTCACTTTTGAAGTGAAGCCATTTGCTTCAGTGAATGGTCGCAAAGCTTATAACTTCAAAACATCGATTCAAACCAGCCCCTTTTATTCTCGTTTTTTCTACTCAGTGGACGATTATGTTAATGTTCTGATGGATTTTGAAGATCTTGTCCCCTCGGTTTACACACTTCATGTTCGCGAATCATCTCAACTGCGTGAGGCGCGAATGTTTATTGATCACCAAAAGCACCAGGCCACCTTTTGGGAAAAGAAAGTGACTGAAAAAAAAGGTGTTGAAGAGAAAAAGCTTGAGTGGTCTGTGGAATCTTATGCGCAAAATGTTTTTAGTACGATGTTCTACTTGCGATTTTTTCAATGGGAAGTAGGAAGTGAAAATGCATTTCGAGTGGCCCATGATGGAAAGAATCTCATCTTTAAGGGAAAAGCTCTCCGCAAAGAAAATCTGAAAACAGAGGTCGGAACTTTCGATGCGATTGTCATTAAGCCAGAAGTGACTCTAGAGGGAAAGTTTAAGCCCACAGGTGAAAACCTCATTTGGGTGAGTGATGATTCTCATCGCTACATTTTAAAGATTGAGAGCGAAATCAAGATCGGGACCTTGGTCTCTCGGATCGTGGAGCTCAATCCAGGAACCCCCAACCGGCAATAATTGCCTAGTCTTCCCCCCGGGGGAGAGGTCTTCACAATCCCACGTGGAATCTCTTTGGTATCCTTGAGAAAATGGCTCAGATTGATTGTCGCTTTTTCAATGGATATAAGCCTTGTGGGAAGAACCCCTCGTGTAGTTCAAATTGTCCTTCTTATTCTCCCGTAGTTGAAAAAATTGTGCTGATTCATCTGGGAGCCCTCGGCGCGGTTGTCAGGTCAACCGCTTTGCTTGCAGAGATCAAACACAAATACCCCCAAAGCCATCTCACGTGGATCACCGATGCTCCCGCCCATAAGCTTTTAGAAAATCACCCCTTGATTGATCGTGTTTTGACAACAAGCTCTGAGGATCTTCTTTCTGTGAAGGGCCATTGTTTCGATGTGGGTTTTGTCATCGATAAAAGCCTCAAGGCTCTTGGAGTCGTGTCAGATTTGAAAATCAACCAGCGTTTTGGCTTTCAACTGAGTTCCTACAATAATATTGTTCCTGCGACTTCGGCGGCTGAGGAACTTTGGCAGTTGGGTCTCAGTAATCACAAAAAGTTCTTTCTCAATCAAAAAAGTGAAGTTCAACTTGTGCTTGAAGCCCTCGAGCTCTACCGAGGTGTTGTGCCCGATTATCATTTACCACTGACCCCCGCTGAACAACGCTTGGTGCTAGAAAAGCGAAAGCTTTGGCAGCAGGTTCCGCAAAGTCCAATCGTCGGTTTGAATACTGGCTGCAGTCATGTAATTCCCGCAAAAAAGCTTTCGGTGTCCATGCATCGGGAAGTGATTCAAGAACTGCTTTCCCTGGGCTATTCGAACATTGTCTTGTTGGGAGGCCCTGAAGACACACAACGGAATTTCGAAATTGGCCAAGGACTTCTAGTCATCCAAAGTCAGACAGAGTTGGGACTTCGGGAGGGGCTCACGAGCGTGGGGGCCTGCGACGTGGTGTTAACGGGCGATAGCCTTGGTATGCAGATGGCGATCGCGCTCAAAAAATATGTGGTGGCCTGGTTTGGACCCACGTGTGCCCACGAAATTGAGCTCTATGGGCGAGGTGAAAAAATACTCACGAAAGCTTCTTGTGCTCCTTGTTGGAAACGAAGTTGCTCTGAAAAGGTGATGTGTTACGATCAGGTCAACAAGCAAGAGCTGCTTGCAGCTTTGCTTCGAGGAGTCGAAAAGTGCCAGCACTCATTGTTCACACTGCCTTTTTAGGTGATCTCTGTTTAACGATTCCCCTCATGAAGAAAATTAAGTCTGAAGGAGTGCCGCTTTGGCTCGTTTGTCGTAAAGGGGTCGGTTCTTTTTTTCAGCAGTTGGGACTGATTGATCAATATTTTGAGATCAGTAAAGGAGACTCCCAGTCCTACGGAAAGGCGCTGTCTCAACTCAAAGATGTGAAGTTTTCCGAGATCTATGTCCCTCATGAATCCCTGAGGACCGCTTTCTTAGTTGGACGCCTTCAAGCCGATGTGAAGATCAGTTATCATAGCTGGTGGAATTTCTGTTTCTATGACACTCGAATCTTGCGGGATCTCTCAAAACCTGAAGCGGTGAGACTTCTTGGACTTTACCGCAAGGACCAAGAGCTGCTTCAGGAGATTGCCGATTTCAAGGAAACTTATAGCGATGCTGATCAAGAGTTACCGCAAGTTCCCGAGTGGGCGAGCATGAGCTGTAAGATTCCTGATTTGAGCCCGGCGCTCGAGAGAGAAATTCCGAGGGAGCCTTTTCTTTGCGTCTTTCCAGGAAGTGTTTGGGAAACCAAAAAATGGACAGAGGATGGTTTCCAGAAGTTCTGTCAGAGCTGGAAGGGGCCGATTCTTTTGATGGGAAGTCAGGCAGAAAGAGATTTGTGTTTAAGAATTCAGGCTCAATCTAAAAATGTTCAAGTCATGGCAGGAAAATTGAACCTTTTGGAAACAGTGCAAGTTTTAGCTCGAGCTCAAGTGTGCCTCAGTAATGATAGTGGAGGACAACACCTGGCTGCAGTGGCGGGCACTCCGGTGGTGACGATCTTTGGGCCCACCATTTTGAAATTGGGGTTTCGCCCTTGGACGGAAAGATCTGCGGTGGTTCAGGTCGAGAATCTTCCCTGTAGACCCTGCGGCAAACACGGACATCAAAAGTGTCCACTGGGAACCCATGACTGTATGAAAAAGATAAATCCCGCTCAAGTACAGAAAATGGTCTTGCACCTTATTTCTTAGAAACTGACTCAAAATCCTGTCCCTGGTCTCTGCGACCGCCTCAATGGAGCCAACATTGACTTACGAAATCTGCGTGTTCGTTGGTGATTTCTGTTTCTTGTAAAACAAGAGACAGAAATTCCGTCCGATTTCCTATTTTTCTCTATTGAGTTAGGTAGTTAGAGGACGGCGTTCTGCTGAAGGGACAGGATTTTGAGTCTGTTTTTATTTCTTATACTCTTCAGGGTTAATTCCGTATTTTTTGATCTTCCTCAATAAAGTATTTTTCGGAATGTTGGCATGAGCCACGGTCTGATTAATCTTCCCTCGGTTCGCTTTCAAAGCTGAAATGATAAATTCCTTCTCCGCTTGCTCTTTAAACAGTTCATAATCGAGACCGCCCCGAGGTTCTCTCGGAAGGGATGAGTCAAAAGAAGAATCCGCTTCTCTGCTCTCGGGCCTATCAAGGCTTCTCATTTGTTCCGGCAAACTTTGAAGCAGAATCTGAGTGCTGGACTCGACGATGAAAGCTCGTTCGATGGTGTTTTCAAGCTCACGAATGTTTCCTGGCCATCGATAGGATTTCAGGGCTTCCGTCGTCAAGGGGTGAAGGCTGTGGATCTGGCTTTCAGGGAAGTTTTTCGTGTGCTTTTTGATAAAATGTTGAGCTAGCAGTGGAATGTCGTCTTTGCGCTCTCGCAGAGGCGGCAAGAAAATCGGCATCACATTCAGGCGATAGAAAAGATCTTCCCGAAATATTTCTTCCTCAATCATTTTCTCAAGGTTCCGATTGGTCGCAGCGACAATCCGAGCATTGGTTTTGACTTCTCGATTGCTACCTACGGGCGTGAACTTTTTTTCCTGCAGGACTCGCAGAAGCTTCACTTGCATTTCTAACGGGAGCTCGCCAATTTCATCTAAAAAAAGAGTCCCATTGTTGGCCACTTGGAACTTACCAATTTTCCGTTCTGAGGCTCCGGTAAAGGCTCCTTTTTCATGGCCAAAAAATTCGCTCTCCATCAGTGTCTCAGGAATAGCTCCGCAGTTCACGGCAATAAAAGGACCTGATTTCTTCGGTGAGTTGAAATGAATGGCTTTGGCGACAAGTTCTTTGCCAGTTCCATTTTCGCCGCGAATGAGAACTGTTGTGTCGACTTTGCACAGCTTGTAGATCAGTCCAAAAACATCCTTCATTTTCTGGGAGGATCCGACGAATTCACTATCGACATCATCATCAAAAATTGGATTCGAGAGTGCAAGAGACGAGACCATTTCTCGCGCTTCCAGGGATTTTTTCACGATGCTCACCAGTTTTTCTGGGTTCACCGGTTTTTCGAGATAATCATAAGCACCATCTCGGATGGCAGTGACAGCGTCTTGGAGATTCGAATGGGCGGTCATGATCACGACGAAAGTCCGAGGGTCGTTTTCTTTAATTTGGGCTAGGGCTTCCAGTCCATTCATTTCAGGCATGCGCACGTCCATCATGACAAGATCAAAATCATGTTCCATGACGTTTTGAACAGCAGCTCGCCCATCGCTGGCCTCTTGAATATGAAATTCCATTTGTGGAAGCTGAGACCTCAAGATACTGATCACGCTCGCTCTGAGTTCAGCTTCATCATCCACAATAAGGATAGAGAGTGTTTCTTTCATAAGGGCTCCTGAACGATGGATTGAGTTTCTTCAATAATGGGTAGTTGGAGTTTCACTTTGGTGCCTTTGCCTTTTTCAGAGGACAATTCCACTTGGCCTTGGTGAAGCTCCACAAAATATTTAACAAGGTAAAGTCCAAGGCCTGAGCCTTTGCTCTTCATATCTTGATCTCTTCCGCGAACAAATTTCCCGAACACCGTCGAAAGTTCTTCCGGAGAGATTCCTTCGCCAGCATCGAGGACTTCGACCACGATATGATCGTCGACTTCTTTGGAGAAAATTTGGATGGGCGCAGATCCAGCATGCGAGTACTTGATCGCATTTTCAATCAGGTTGATAAACACCTCACGCAAGAGGGTAGAGTCAAATTCGGTGCTGAACATCGGCTCCAGGTGAGCTTTGATATTGATCTGCTTTTCTGCAGCTAAGGGGCGAAGTTGTTCAATGGCTTCTTCAAGGATTTCATTAATATCACCGATTTCCTTGTTCAGTTTAAAGTCCCTCGACTCAACCCGGAGAAGCTTGAGGATCGATTGAATGTATTTATTTAATTCCTCTGAAGAGTATCGCAGAGACTTCAAGTCTTTCTGGAGCTCTGGCGACTGATCCTGGGCTAAGAGGCGATCCACAATGGCCTGAATTTTCGCGATGGGAGTTTTGAGATCATGGCTGATCAGTGAGACGAAATTATTTTTCAGTTGTTCGAGTTCAGACAGGTAGATTTGTTCTTGCTGAAGCTCCCAATTCTTTCTTTCGATTTTGTTGGCCTGATAGCCCGTAAAGATCACCCAGGTCGCAATGAGCTGAACCGTGGGAGAGAAAACCGGAATCCAAATGTAGTGGGTGTCAAACACCCATGCCGACATAGCAGCCACCAAAGTGCCGAGCCAAAGAAGGGCGACAAAAGAAACACTTTGAGGGTATTGAGTCATGATGGAGAGTGAAGCGAAAAGAAGACCGAGAAGTCCAATCGCGTAAACCCATTGTGGAAGCTTTAGAATCCATCGATTCGCCAGTTGGTTATCGAGGACGGTGGCAAGAACTTCGTTCCGATAGGTGCCGCCTAAGGGGCTACTGTACGTGGAGCTGCTGCTGTCGGAACCAATCAAAACGATCTTGTCTTTCAGATAGGATTTTGGGATTCGATTCTCCATGATGTCGGAGAACTGGATTTCCTGAAATCGATCATTGCGACCTCGAAAGTTAATGAAGCGAGGTGCGTTTTGAGAAAGATTTTGCTTGAGCAGCTTTTCAATCAAATGGGGGGTTTCAGAAGGAGTCGGCGCGAACCGGCGAACAATGCCGTCCTCGTCACGGACCAAATCATTGTTTCCAATGTTGCTTCTGATGTCGTTGGTAAAAAGAGGATCATTGGTCCGATCAGGTGCATTGGCATTAGCCGACCAGATGATGCGCGAGTCATAGAAAACTTTCTGTTCTTCTTCGCTCAGGTTCAGGGGCCCCAAACTCTCCGAGAAAAAAAAGGAGACTCCAATGGCCGCAGGTTGCTTTGAGAGAAGCTGTTTGAGAAGTTCAAACCATGTTTGTTGGTGCCAGTAGAAGGAGTCTGTCAGATCAGTGATCTCTTTCAGAGTCCACAAGTTGGCTCTTTGGGTGTAGAGTCCTTCAAGGTCAGAAGGGCGCACATTGATCAGAACAATCTGGTCTTGAACAATGGGTTGATCGCCTCGCATTTGAAAGCGCAGGTCGTAGGATGTTCTTTCGTCCCCGGAAAGAAGCACAATTCCAAAGGCCCAGCAGAGAATCCCTCTAAAAAGAACCCCTCTTCGCCGCAAAATGAGGGTCCAAAAACCAGTCCATTTCATACACGGCGCACCATAGCAAATAGGCGAGAAAATTCAAGTTTTATTGTTTTCGGGGATTGGGTAAGCTCATCCCCATGGGTGAAAGCTTTTCGTGGTGGCAAAGTGGTCAAGGTGGGAATCCGTTCCAGGGAAAGCCTGTCGTTTTGACCATTGGAAACTTTGATGGCGTTCACCTCGGCCACCAGCAATTACTGGCGCAGAACAGGGAGCTTGCGGTGAAATTGGGCGCTGCCAGTGTTCTCATGACTTTTGAGCCTCATCCAGCTGCTGTTCTTTTTCCTGATAAGGGCCACTGGCGGCTGTTTGACCGGGAAGATCAAAAAAATATCCTCCAACAGCAGGGATTTCATGGAGTTTACGTTCAGAGCTTTACTCGCGATTTTTCAGAGCTGAGTCCTGAGGCATTTATGCAGAAGTATTTTTTACAAGAGTTTCAGTGCCGTGGCCTTGTGATTGGTCACGACTTCTCGTTCGGTAGGGATCGCCAAGGGAAAGCTAATGATTTGAGGCAATTTTGTCATCAACAGCAGATTGAGTTTCGACAAGTGGAAGCTTTTCGCTTGGAGGGGGATGTGGTTTCAACGTCCCGTGTTCGAAAGTATTTGCTGGAAGGGGACCCGGAAAATGCGGGGAGACTTTTGGGAAGGCCTTACTTTTTGAGAGGGGTGATCATTAAAGGAGATCAGCGAGGGCGCCTTCTCGGATTTCCCACAGCAAATCTCAAAGCGACAGTGGAATTCTATCCTCGCCTGGGTGTCTATCAAACGGAAGCGCTCTTAGACGGCGTCACTTATCCTTCGATCACGAATGTGGGAACAAATCGCACTTTCAAGGAAGGTGATTTGCAACCGGTGAAAATCGAAACTCATCTGTTGGATTTTTCTGCGGATATCTATGGCAAAAAGCTTCAAGTGAATTTTTTAAAGTACTTGCGACCTGAGAAAAAATTTAATTCCTTTGAAGAGCTCAAGAATCAGATTGAAAAAGATGTGCAAGAAGTGAGGTTGGCGAAGTGACAGCGCTGGATGTGACAAAGTCACAATGGTTAGGGGTGCAGTCCATCGATCCTTTCTTGGATCAATTCTCGTCTTTACCTTCTCAGGTGCGAGCTCTTCGCGCTTTTGATTCCATGATTTGCGGACGCCAAGTCTGCTTGCCGAGACTTCTGACCATTGATAGTTTGCGGGAGGGGATTGTAGCTCACAAGCCGAACCTGAAAGTTTCCCATGGGGCTGTGATCAGTGGAACTGGCGTTTTGGCGAAAGTCGCTGTCGCCGTGCTCATGGACTTAGGCTACCGGGAAGTGAGATTCATTCACGGTGATCTCGTAGAATTTCAAAACTTGTCCCAGGATTTATCGCGAATGCTGTTGGGGGTTCAGCTTTTTTTCATTGAAGAGGAAAAGTTGACCCAAATGCCTGCAGAGGGTTCCATTCTTCTGAATACCAGTTTGGGTGATGGTTCTCCCCAGATATTTGAGGATCTCAGTTACTTGAACTTCCTTCAGAAAGACTCTTTGGTCGTGAACTTAGTGGAAAGTCAGCATGAAGAGCTACTTCTCTCAGAGGCGAAGCTTCTTGGCGCCCAAGTTTACGGTTATGAAGAGTTTCATCGTGGGCAGATGGTCCGTTATCAAGTCGCTCTCCAAGAAGTTTAGGACGCTGAACGTCAGCGTTTCAACAAAGTTTTTGGACTCTCGAGAGCTTTTCTAGCTAGAATAAAGATCTATTTGCTGAGTGAGCTGATCAAGGACGGAGGCTGAGTGGCAAATATTAAATTAGGGGAGATTCTCGTCAAGCAAGGTTTGGTGCGTCCAGATCAAATGGCGAAAGCTCTTGATGAGCAGAAGAGAACTAACTCCCGCCTGTCGCAGATTCTGATCAGTCAGGGGATCCTGAAGGATAATCAGATTCTGAAAGCCATGGAGAAGGCTTTTAGTCTTCCCGGCGTGGACTTGAATACTTTCGAAATTCAAGCGGAAGTGACTCGCTTAGTACCTCGTGAGGTCTGTGAGAAACATGGGCTCATTCCCATCCAGAAAGTGGGAACAGGAACTGTGGTCATCGCTTTTTCTGATCCCAGCAATTTACAAGTGCGTGATGACTTGCGGTTTATTACGAAAGCTAAAGTGCAGCCAGTGGTTGCCACTGAGATAGCTATCTCAGCAGCTATTGATCGTCATTATTCAGCGGCGATGAATGAGATTTCAAAACAAGTGGAGCGCGAGCAGGCCATTGAAGATGCTGGAGTTGCCACTGCGGGTGAAGGAATTGATTTTGGCACTGGCGGGGAAGAAGAAAATCCGATTGTTAAATTCGTGAACGCAGTGTTGACGGATGCCATTCGGAAAAAGGCCTCTGATATCCATTTTGAGCCTTATGAAAAGCGTTTCCGAGTAAGATTAAGGACAGATGGAGTCATGGTTGAGGCAAACTCCCAGAGTAATTCTTCAGCGGCAGCCATTTCGAGTCGTATCAAAATCATGTCAAAGCTCGACATTGCTGAGAAAAGACGACCTCAAGATGGTCGTATTAAGCTTCGATTGTCGAAGAGTGGTCGTGAGATGGATTTTCGTGTTTCTGTGTTGCCGACCATTTGGGGGGAAAAAGTCGTTCTTCGTCTGCTCGACAAGTCCAATCTTCAGCTGGATATGACCAAACTTGGAATGGAGCCAGAGGACTTGGCGCTCTTCAAAGAAGTTATTCAGCAGCCCCAGGGATTAGTCCTTATCACCGGTCCTACAGGTTCCGGGAAGACCACAACTATTTACTCGGCTTTGGCAGAACTCAATCAGCCGGATGTGAATATCTCGACAGCTGAAGATCCTGTGGAATTTAACTTTGATGGGATCAATCAGGTGCAGATGAATCCTGATATTGATCTCACTTTCGCTTCAGCACTACGAAGCTTTTTGCGTCAGGATCCCGATATCATCATGGTGGGAGAGATTCGAGACTTAGAAACAGCTGAGATTTCTATGAAAGCTGCATCCACAGGTCACTTGGTAGTGAGTACTCTGCACACCAATGATGCGCCTCAAACAGTGGCTCGTCTGACCGAGATGGGAGTTGCTCCTTACATCGTGACGTCTACCGTTTCACTGATTGTAGCTCAGCGTCTGGTGGGAACTATCTGTCAGAACTGTAAGACTCCGGTTCAGGTGGATGAAAAGACATTGCTGAATATTGGTGTGGATCCTGCGGATCTTAAAGACTTTCATGTCTACAAAGGAAAAGGCTGTAGTACATGTAATGGCACTGGGATTAAGGGTCGTCAGGCCATTTTCGAGGTGATGAGAATGACCGAGCCGATCAAAGAAGCGGTCCTGCGAGGAGCCTCTCAGGCCGAGCTGCGCTCCATTGCGAGAAGTGAGGGAATGCGGACCCTCCGTCGAAGTGCGATTTTGAAATTAAAAAGAGGAATTACAACCATTGAAGAGGTGCTCAACGCCTCAGTGAGGGATACAGATGAATGAATTAGTTCTTCTCATCGATGCAGCAAAAGAACGAAAGGCCCATGAATTGATTCTCAGAGCAGGTTCAGAACCTCAAATTCGGATTGGCCAAAAACTTCATAAGCTGGAAGGGGTCAAAGGCGATCCTCGATGGCTGATGTCGATCCTCGAAGAGCCTGAAAAAGAAGAATTGATGGAAGTCCTCGTTTTGAATGGGATGAAGCGCATTGAAGATCTTCCATTTAAATTTTCCATGCATTTAGATATGGAAGGCCTTGGAGGCTCAGTCAGTTGGAAATCTGAAAATGTTCATTGGGGCTTTCCAGATTTGATCACAGAGATGCTGACAAAGACTCAAGGTCTTCATTTGGTTTCTGGAGTCAGAAAAAGCGGGAAGACGTCGGCGGTGAAAGAGCTGCTCGAGAAGGTTCTCTCAAACTCTAATAAAATGGTGGCTTTGATCTCTGATTATGATGAATGGGATTATGATTTAGATTCTTCAGTGTTGAAGTTTAATACTCAGGATCTGATGAGTACTCAGCGGGTTCCAGAGATGGCTGATTTGATCATTTTTGACTCAGAAGATTCAGCGGTGGCGGAGTGGGCTTTGCGCTTGAGTGAACAAGGACGTCAGGTCCTTGTGTCTTGGACGGCCAATAATCTCACTCAAGCTTTTGAGTCCTTCACGGATCAATTGATGTTGTCGAAAAATTCATTGCCTCGTGATGTTCAAAGTCGAAGATTTGCTTCTCAGCTGGGGTTCGCAGTGGGTTTAAAGCTGATTCCGGGTCTCGAAAATCAATTCGAAGCGGCCTATGAGCTGCTGGTGACCACTCCAGAAATTAAAAATCAACTGAAGCTTGGGAATTTTCAACGAACTAACGAATGGATGAAAGAGACCACAGAGAAAGCCGGGTCTCGGTCTCTCAACCAAACTCTGTTGGGGTTGTTGCTCAAAAGAAAAGTGGATTTGAAAGCCGCTTTTTCTGTGAGCCCTGATCCTACAGAGCTTGATGCCATGCTGAGGAAAGTGGGCATTTAATGGCAAAGTTCATGTATCAAGCGAAAACGGCGGCGGGCCAAGTCACGGTCGGCCAGCTCGAGGCTTCGGATGAAGCGGAAGTCCGTGTGCGCTTGAAAGCCATGAACATGCAGCCTCTGCGCCTGGTGAAGACATCCTCGGGTCCTTCGCTCAGTTTTAATTTTGAGTCCCTGGGGAAGAAGAAAGTTTCTGGGAAGGAACTTCAAATCTTTACTCGTCAGCTAGCAACGTTGATCAATGCAGGGATTACGATCGTCGACTCCTTAAAAATGCTCAGTGAGGGGAAGCGAAATCCACAGTTGAAAGAGGCTGCAGCTCGAGTGAAGTCTTCCATTGAGCAAGGAAAGCGTTTGGGGGATGCGATGGCCGCAAATCCAGAGGTTTTCGATCGATTTTTTGTCAATATGGTGCGTGCGGGTGAAGAGGCGGGGATTTTGGATGGTATTTTGAACCGACTTGCCGTGTATATGGAGAAATCTGAAAAAATCAGAAAGCAAGTCTCAGGGGCTCTGGTCTATCCGGCCGCGATTATCGTGGTTGCGGCGATTGTGATTTCAGGGATTTTGATTTTCGTCATTCCTCAGTTTCAAGATCTCTACAAAGGGGCGGGCCAAGAACTTCCTGCGATGACTCAAATGGTGGTCGCTCTTTCAAATTTTTTTCGCAATCAGTGGTACATAGTTCTCGCTCTGATGATCGGGATTCCTTATGGTTTTCTCGCCTATTATCGTTCGCCCGAGGGAAAAGATACTATGGATCGAATTTTCATCCAGCTGCCAGTCTTTGGCGAACTCATTCAAAAGTCCGCTGTTGCCAAAATGACAAGAACGCTTTCTACGTTGTTGTCCTCAGGGGTGAGCGTGATTGAAGCTTTAGATATTGCGTCCAAAACAGCTGGGAATAAGGTGATTGAAGATGCACTGTTGAGGAGTAAAGAATCCGTGACTTCAGGTCGTCCGTTGGCGGCCCCGCTGGCCAAAGAAAAAATGATTCCGGACATGGTCACACAGATGATCGCCATTGGTGAACAGTCAGGGACTTTGGATGTCATGCTTGGGAAAATTGCTGATTTCTATGAAGATGATGTTGAAAATGCTGTCAAAGCGATGACTTCACTCATTGAGCCTCTCATGATGATCTTCTTGGGCGGGGCCATCGCGTTCCTTGTGGTCGCGATGTATATGCCTATTTTTGGTATGGCAAATCTTGCGGGTGGTGGCTAGAAATGAATCAGCAGATCCAAGGGCTTAGAATTGCTCAGTATCTACTGGTGCTTGCGCTGGCGCTTTTTCAATTTCTAACGAGTCATGGCTTTTATCACTGGGACTTGATGAAGGGATTCTATTCGGTGGCGGCCGTCGGGGCCTTAGTTCATGTGATTCCCTTCTTCAAACTCGAGTTGTTTGATACTTTAAGACTTTGGAAACGGTTTTCTTTTGTCCTTGATGTGATTTTGATTTCGCTGTTGCTGTGGCTCAGTGGGCTCAATCAATCTTTGTTTCTGTTCTTGTACTTGCTCACCATTTTATTGGCGGGTCTCAGTCTTGGCAGTGCAGGGGCTTTGTGGATAGGGGCACTTTCTTCGGTGGGGTTTTCCATCGGCTATTTGCTGTCACCGGAAGTAAAATCTATTTCTTTTGCCTTCATTTTTATTCTGAATAACTTGGCATTTTATGCAGTGGCACTCCTGAGCGGTTATTTATCAGGTCTCGTGACTGTTTATCAGGAAAAACTGCAAGCCCAGTCTTTGACTTTAGATCAAGTCCAAAGGTTGAATGAAATGATTGTGGCCAATATTCCTACTGGGATTTTGACGATTGATGAGACTGGAAAAATTCTCACGGCAAATCCAAGCGCTTCTCGCGTGCTCGCGATTGATCGGGTTGATGGCCTATCAATTTCTGATTTTCTTCCGGGATTCTGGAAATCAGAAAAAATGAAGATTGGCCAGAAAGTAGAAGTGAAGTTTGAAAAATCTGGTCAAGAGACTTTATTGGGAGTTTTCTTTCAAGAGCAAAGTTCTTTAAACTCATCTACGAAGAGTAAACTGAGTAAAACATTTTTAATGACCGTGGAAGACCTCACTGAAATTCGCAGGCTTGAGCTCGCTGTACGGCAAAGTGAGAAACTGGCCGCCGTGGGCCAGTTGGCGGCAGGGATTGCTCACGAAATACGAAATCCACTTGCTGGAATTAGTGGCTCTATTGAGCTCATGAGTCAGAATCCACTCAGTGAAGAAGATAAAAAGCTAACTAAGATTGTTCTGAGAGAGATCGATCGACTGAATCGCCTGATCACTGAGTTTCTGGATTTCGCAAAGCCGGAACAGCCACCGATCGAGGCAGTGGATTTAGGATCTCTGGTTCAAGATTGTTACCAGCAAGTGTTGATGTCCAAAGAAGTTCAAGGGCAGACGGTGCAATGGAATTTAGAATCCCCGGTGGGTTACAAAATTCGGGCTCACAGTGATAAGCTCAAACAAGCATTTTTGAATATGATGATCAATGCCGCTCAAGCAGTGGCTGGAAAATCAGAAGGCCAAGTGTGGATTAAGGTCTGGGCCGACACGGGAGTGCATTTATCTTTGAGGGACAACGGTGTCGGGATGAAATCTGAAACTTTGAAAAGACTCTTTGAGCCTTTTCATACAACTAAACCCAAAGGCACTGGCTTAGGTCTGGCTATCACTCACAAGATTCTTGATTCCCATGGAGCTCGAATTTCAGTGAAGAGTGAAGCTGGTCTAGGAACTGAGTTCCTGATTTCCTTTCCGCGCGTTTAAATGTCAAAATCATTTCAATAGTTTAAATTCTGTCTGAGGTAAAGATGAAGCCAAGAATTTTGGTCGTTGATGACGAAGAGAGTATCCGCGAGTTTCTAGAAATCATGTTAAAAAAAGAGGGTTACGAAGTTACTTGCGCTGAAGACGGCGCGAAAGCAAAAGACCTTCTGGCAAAAAAGAATTTCAACATGATCATTTCTGATTTGCAGATGCCTAATTTGACGGGTCTTGAGCTCTTAAAGCATGTGCGAGAGACTTATCCAGACACTGTGTTCATGATGATCACCGCTTTTGGAACCACAGAAACGGCTGTGGAAGCCATGAAAATGGGCGCTTATGATTACCTGACCAAGCCCTTTAAAATCGATGAAGTCAGGCTTAACATTCAAAATGCACTCCGAGCCTCTTCACTCGAAGTTGAAAATAAAGTTCTCAAGCGTGAATTGAAACAAGAGTACTCGTTTCAATCCATCATCGGAAACTCTGAGCCCATGCACCGGATTTTTGATTTGGTGAGAAGAGTGTCTCAAACTCCCACCAATATTTTGGTGACAGGAGAGTCCGGAACTGGAAAAGAAGTGGTCGCAAAAGCGATTCACTACAATGGCCCATTGAAAGACAGAAACTTTGTCACCATCAACTGTGGAGCGATTCCTGAAAACTTGATGGAATCAGAAATGTTCGGTCACAAAAAAGGCTCTTTCACTGGAGCTGTGGTTGATAAATCCGGTCTTTTTGAAGTCGCAGATGGGGGAACACTTTTCTTGGATGAAGTGGGCGAGCTTCCCATCACGATTCAAGTCAAACTTCTCAGAGCCATTCAAGAGCGAGTCATTCGGCGCGTGGGTGCGACCGAAGATATTAAAGTGGATGTTCGCATCATCGCTGCCACCAATCGTGATCTTGAAGCCATGGTGAAGGATGGGACCTTTCGGCAAGATCTGTTTTACCGATTGAATGTCATTAATATCAAAATGCCACCGCTGAGAGAGAGAAAAGAAGATATTCCCCTCCTCGCAAATCATTTCTTGAAAAAATACAATGATCGACTCACTAAGCAGATTTCAGGAATTTCCATGGAAGCCATGGAAATGCTCAAAAAGTACGAGTACCCCGGGAACGTGCGAGAGCTCGAGAACATTATCGAACGCACCGTCGCCCTGGAGGGTGGAGCTTCGATTCTTCCAGAAAGTTTACCTCCGTTTGTGACCACGCCGACGGGGAGAAAGCTTGCGAGCTCTCACGAAATTGAAATCGGTGAAGATGGGATCGATCTGGATAAGATTTTGGGTCAAATCGAGAAAGAACTTATCGTCAAGGCCATTCATGCCGCCCATGGAGTCAAAAAACGCGCCGCCAAAATCCTGAAAATTACTTTTCGATCCATGCGTTACCGAGTAGAAAAATACAACCTCGGCACCATGAACGAAGATGAAGATGACGAGTAGGCGGACCCCATAGCTCAACTGGATAGAGCTCACGTTTCCTAAACGTTAGATCCCTGTTCAAGTCAGGGTGGGGTCACCAGATTTTCTCAGTGAGCCCTTTTTGAACCAGAACTCTCTTCAGACCAAAGGGAGGAGTTGAGCTGCACTTGCATGTCGAATCGACAAGCGCAGGAGCCTCAAAGGAAGCTCCCGCTTAAAAACTGCATGCTAGAACTAAAGCTAAAATCAGTTTCATCATCGAATTCTTTGAGTTCCCTTCATCAGTGGCAAAAATCCATAAGCAATCGTGTCGTAGGACTGTCTGACGTGTGATTGATTCGTTCCATCTGGATTTACCACGCCAGAATCAGGATAGTACATCTGGTTTGCAGCAACTGACTCAAAATCCTGTCCCTTCAGCAGAACGCCGCCCTCTAACTACCTAACTCAATAGAGAAAAAAAGGAAATCGGACGGAATTTCTGTTTCTTGTTTTACAAGAAACAGAAATCACCAACGAACACGCAGATTTCGTAAGTAAATGTTGGCTCCATTGAGGCGGTAGCAGAGACC
>JBKCXY010000149.1:0-4120 GCA_046315835.1 Pseudobdellovibrionaceae bacterium
GTTCATAGCTCTCCATCCTGTGGTTAGAAGCTGACTTAGGAATTCATGCACAATCGAAGAATCAAAAGATGAGAAACAATAACTAGCGATGAGCCCTATTGTTGCTCCCACAAGCATGCTCAAGTCAACACAAGGATCCCTCTTTATGAAAGACTCCTATGACGTATGTGCTCATTGAGTTAAGATTGAGTTCACGCAATTCCAATGTGCTGCAATAGGGCGATTCCGTCTCAAGCATTACCTCACTTGTCAGTTCAGAATTAAATTTTGAATCCCAAAATGATCACGATCAGTCTAGGAAGGAAACCGGCGTGGTCATGATCTTGCAATAGATGGTGATTGAAAAACATTGCAAGGAAGAGGGGTACAAAATGTCTTTAGTAAAAAACACGACCTGGATTTGCTTTTCAGTCTTTGTCATTGCGACATCAGTTTATTGGGTATGGGTCATGATTCTGCTGGCGCCTGTCGTGCTCACAATTGGTGCAGGAGCCGTTGGATACTATCTTTACTCATTCATTGAGGTGGTGGTTGTTCAACCACCAGAAGTTGTGGCCCTTGAGCTGATCTCGCTCACGACGGAATTCACCGCGCCAGTGAGTGCTGTGTTGGTGACTGCGTCACCTGAAGAAGTGACCGTGGTTGCTGTGTAATTAGATAGTGAAGTTCAGAAGAAAAAAATTGGTCGGGGTGGCGGGAATTGATTTAAGTGGTTGAAGTTACGGCTATTGAAAAATTTTAGGAAGCGACTGGAAGCAAATCTTAGAAAATTAAATTCATCACTTTAGAACTGAAACACCTTGGTTCTAAAAAGTCATTTTTTCTAAGCTATTAGGAACAATTTTTGATCAGCAAGAGAGCGTTTGTTGACCGGCAAGAATAGCACTTCTTTCTGGAAAAACTCGGTGAAACTGGACTGGCTGACTCCTACTGGAACACTCATCATAGATTGCTGTGAATCTGCCGAAACTACCAATTCATGGAAGAAGCAATTTTCAACTGGTGAAGTCTCTGTTAATTCTAGTTTCGATCTTAGTTCGCGCATGCAGAGAATCAATTTTTATTTCGGTTAATACCAATCCGAAAATGCTTTCCTCAGCCCGGGGCCTGATGGCGGCCGGTAGTTATAATAAAGATCTTATCGTGCCACTTAAAAAAGCTTACGCTCGATGGGATAAGATTATATTCACGCAGTTTAATGATCCTCGAGAGGCTTGGCGGTTTCGATTATTTTTTGATGGCCTTTTCTTTTGTTCGCTCTTGGATCTTCTGCAACCTTCAAAAAGTGAGCTTAAGAAGATCGTATCTGAATTCAAATCTAAGATTTAACCTTAGACGAGTTTACTGACCAGCCTAAGATAGCGATGTTAGCAAAAGAAGAGCTAAGAGCTTCATGAAATTACACAAACTAGTATTCCTTTCAAAATTGAAGCGTGTTCATGAACTGTTCAGCTTCCTCCTTAAACTCGTCTATTTTATTCAAGCCAGATCGACCTGAGACCCGACTTCAGTGATCGCCAACTATTGAAGTGGTTTAACCGCTTTGTGTACTATAGGTCCTTGCGGCGGGTTCCCGGTACCGATAAAATAAGGCTGTCGCCAAAAACTCCCGCCGGCGTTTGTAATCCCGCTTTCTGTCTGCCAGCTTGAACTTCCCGCGCGATCAGGAGCGCGGTGTGATAGGTAACTTCGTAAACTTCTGGACAATGGATTAGGGCCTGCCTTGATTCGCCTGAGGGATTTGTGACTTGCCCCCATACTACGGAGGAGCTTCGCATTCTCTGCACCCGTGATGGACCTATGAGATTGCGGACGATCCACTTTCGGCAAAGTCTCTTGAACCAAGTCATGCGCAAGATCCAATTGAATAGAAATTGGAATTTCATCACGTAAAATATCGCGCGACTGGCCGCAAAATAGGTCTGAATGCTGGGAATTTTCGTCGTATGGTATGCCGTAAAAAGATCGCCCCACGGGACGCTTACAGAAAAGACTTTCGCGATTCCGAAATCGATGAGTCGACCCAGCTTTGCAATTGGCTCATCAACTAGCGCGCCTTCTCTACGCGACATGCCTGGCCAACCTAACTGCCCGAGGGTGGTGAGCGCAGTCCCTCTCGACATTGCCGCCTCTGGGAAAGTCGCGAAACCGAGTTTTAAATCAGTTGCATCGGGTAGTTGATTCTTCAAATAGAGTGCGAGACAATCGGACGGCACAACATCAAAGCCCACCGCCGGTAGGATCATGACCCCAGCACTCACGGCCGACTGATCAAACTGCTGCGCTACGATAAAACCTTTGCGCTCTCCATTAAAGTCCAGATAATGGGTCTTCGTTTGCAGGCACGCCAGCAAAAACGGTTCCACAGTATCATCAAAAGGTCCGGCCGTATTCAGCACCAGCTGTACATCAGTAAGTGCGTGCACAATATCTTCGATTCGTTCGAGTGAGAAAATTCGGTACGGCAGACCGAGTTTATTCGCGAGCTCGATGATCGTGGCAGCTTCTCGTCCTGCAAGAATTGGTTGCAAACCGTAGATCGCAGCATGTTCGGCGACGAGTCGTCCCGAATATCCGCTCGCTCCATAAATCATGAATAATTTTTTCAAATGTCCTCGCTAACTTCACTTTTTAAATGTAGCCGGAAAAATGGTGAACGCTGTAACAAATTCCAATCGTACATCAATATTTTCACGAAAGATAAGGAAGAGTTTTTGACGATGTCAGATTCTACTCAAATACGACTTGATCGAGTCTTTCAGATTGGGATCGTCGATGACTGATGATGGCTGTGCGGCAGGATGCTGTGAATTTAAATGGCTCATCTCAGTTCGTGGTGGAATGCTGAGCGTTAGTATTTAGATAAAGGAATCCAATCAAATTCAAGAACTTCTAGAATTTAGGTTACGAAGCCAAAAATTATTAGGAGGTGTATCTGATGGATTCCATTTGGAAATCTACTGAAAGATTTATTCTTTTGCCAGAACTGAATTTGTTAACGCATTACCAGAGCGATAAGTTTCGAACACATTACAAATGCAAGAAAGAATCTGAGTTCGAAGTCTGTCCCAAATGTGCTGCAAAGTCATATTCAGTTCACGATCGAAGATGGGTGAATGTACAAGATCAACCCATCCGTGGAAGTGGTGTTTATCTGCGCATTTTGAAAAGACGCTTCAGGTGCCCGCAATGTAAAAAAGTCTTCACAGAACCCATCCCCGGTGTTCGTAAAGGCTTTAAAACAACCGAAAGGTATCGTCGTGGCATCCGCTGGGCCTGTGAAAACTTTAAAGACTTAAAGTCAGTACAGAAGGCATTTAGCTGTTCGGCAGGGCTTGTCTACAAAACCTTTTATGAGCAACTTGAATTGAAACTGCGTGAACGGAAAAATAACCCCTGGCCTTCTCGTATTGGAATCGATGAGCACTCCTGGCTGAAAGGGAAATCAGGAAGATCTTTTGTATCTCTTGTTGTGGACTATGATAACAAAAAAATCTTTGAAGCCGTTGAAGGAAAAACAGCTCTTGGATTAAGTCAGAATTTAGATCACATCCCAGGCCGCGAAAGAGTCAAAGAGGTTGCTCTGGATTTGTGTGATCCGTTCAAAAAATTTGCTCGAGAAATGTTCCCTAATGCTCGTGTCGTGGCTGATCACTTCCACGTAGTTCGATTACTTAACCCAGCTTTGAACCGAGCACGTACTGAAATTACGGGAGATAAAAGATCACATCCAGGACGAAGACTTTTACTGATGAACGGGTCACGATTAGAGTACTTCGAAAGGCGTGCTTTACATCAGTGGCTTGATCATCATCCAAAACTAAAAGAACTTTATTTTTTTAAGGAAGCCATCCATCGATTTTATCGCATCAGAGGCTTTAACAAGGCTGCACGCGCCTTGATACGACTCACCGATCAAATGGCGCTATCAAATTTAGATGAAATTAAAACGCTCAGGAGAACTCTTATGAGCTGGAGAAATGAAATCCTCAACTTCTTTAACAACCGTACAACCAATGCAAGAACTGAAGGCTATAACAATCTCGCAAAACTCTTGCAGAAGCGAGCCTTCGGGTTTAGAAGCTTTTTTAACTACAGACTTCGTCTGCTAAGTTTATGA
>JBKCXY010000150.1:0-4725 GCA_046315835.1 Pseudobdellovibrionaceae bacterium
TTATATGGATGACTTTGGTGCTGCAAACTATGCCGTGGGCCACCGTCGATGGCTCCTCAATCCGAGCACAAGCACCTTTGCGACTGGCGATGTTCCTGGCGCAAAGTCACTCGCCGTGTGGATGGGCCGTGGAAATTCATCTCCCGAAGGGCGTGAATTTCTGATGTGGCCGAACGAAGGTTATTTTCCCTGGTCTCTACTTCCGTCATCAGCCAGATGGAGTGTCTCTGCTTTGGTGGGAGCCGATTTTTCTCAGGTCTCTGTTTCAGCAAGATCTGTGACCACCGGTCAAACACTGCCAGTCACTCTTGAACCCCAGTACTCGGGATATGGACTTAATACTCTTGTTTTTGTCCTTCAACCGCCAGCTCGCGGATCCACAGATCATTGGGTGGAAGTGACTGTTCGCAACATCGGCTCGAGCTCTGGCTCTAGAGATTTTGTTTATCAAGTGCGTTTGATGCCAGACTTATAATCTTGAATCCCTCCTCAATTCGTCTGATGATCAGCCTATGACGAAGACGGATTCCCATTTTTGGCTTGAAGAGATCGAAAATCCCCGCTGTCTCGACTGGGTGAAACAAGAAAATAATCTCACCGAGCAGCAGTTAACTCCTCATCCTGATTTTCAAACCACCCGCGACTTCGCCAGAAAAGTCCTCACCGACCCCCACAAAATTCCCTATGGTTGGTTCAAAGGTGATTGGTACTACAACATTTGGAGTGATGAAAAGAATCCTCTCGGAGTGATTCGTAGAACTTTAGCAGCGCCATTACCACAAGTGAATTGGCAAACTATTTTCGATGTGGATACTTACAGTACTTCCAAGGGGCAGAATTGGACGATCAAATCATTTGATATCAATCCTTATGATCCCTCGGTGGCGCTTTTGAGCCTCAGCCCCGGCGGCAAAGACGAATGTGAGATTTATGAGTTTGATTTGAAACTACTGAGGCTCAACACGTCAGGTTTTTATTCTTCCTTGGCAAAGCAATGGGCGAGCTGGAAAAGCGCCCATGAAATCTTGATCTCTAAAGGTCTCACCAATGCCTCAGGCTATCCCCGGAATCTGCACAGCGTCTCCAAGACATCCAAAGAACCCTGGTCTCCACCTGTGTATGTTACCGAAGATAAAGCAGTGATGTCTTACACGTGGGCCGAAGAAATTCAAAAAGATACTTTTCGAAATATATTGTGTGTCGCTCAAGATTTTTTCACTAATGAATACTTTGAAGTCACGGATCAAAATAATGTCGTGCCTGTTCCTTCGCCGCGAAGAAGTTATTTTGCGGGCTTTTGGAAAGAAGGTTTGCTTTTCTTCCTCACTGAAGATTGGCTCTCGTTCAAATCTGGAGACCTCCTCTGGCGCGAAGAAACGAGTACCCAGTATCGCCGAATTTTTGGCCACGAAAATGCCAGATTTTTGCATCACGCCAGAGTTGAGAATCAACGTCTCTTTGTTGAATGCTTAGAAAATACCATCTCGTCGGTCTATGAAATTTCTGACCTGGCCGGAGTTAAACCCTTGAGTTTTTTGACCGGTCCAAAGGACCAAATCATTGATCTTCATCTCTCATCCTTCGATGGAGATAGAAATCGAATGAGCGTTGTGTGCAGCCACTTCTTTGAGCCTGAAACTGTTTGGATTCAAAACACTTCGGGCCAATGGGACACCCTTTTTCAGGGAGTTGCTTACTTTGATTCCTCCAAATTCAAAGCTGAGCTTTTCTGGGCCATGAGCGAAGATGGAACAAAAGTTCCCTACAAAGTGCTTTCGCGGAAAGACTTTTCGGAGCCTGCGCCGTGTTGGGTGCATGGATATGGTGGATTTCAAATCTCGTTATCGATCAACTACCAGCCACTCATTGTGGAAAATTGGATCAAGGGTGGCGGTATTTACATCCAGGCCCACATTCGGGGCGGCAATGAGTTTGGTCCTGACTGGCATCAGCAGTCGCTGAAGATGAATCGCCAGCGGTGCTATCAAGATTTTGCAGCTGTGATTGCGGATGCGCAAAAGCGGGGATTAACAACACCTGCGCAAACAGTGCTCGCGGGCCGAAGCAATGGTGGTCTTCTGGTGGGCGCAACGGCTTGCCTGTACCCACACCTGATGAAAGCTGTGATCTGCGGAGTGCCGCTTTTAGATATGGAAAGATATCATCATTTACTGGCTGGCGCATCTTGGGCGGCTGAGTACGGCACTGTCGATGACTCCCCCCAGATGAGAGAGTATCTTTTAAGTTACTCCCCTTATCATCAGTTAGACACAGCTGGATCTCTGCCGGATTTTTACATCTACACCTCCACTTACGATGATCGCGTCCACCCCGGCCATGGTCGAAAGATGACAGCCAAACTCAAAGAGAAGAAACACTCTGTCCTTTTCTATGAAGTTTTTGAAGGCGGTCATAAAGGACACCTGGATCCTCAGGCGGGTGCTCATGGTTTTGCTCTCAGAGTTTCATTTGCAAAGGAAAAAACGAACTATGTATCAAGGTGAAAAATTTAACTCAATCACTCATCTCGTTGGAGTTATTTTAGCAGTAAGCGCTGTCTCGGTCTTAATGACTTTAGTTTCACTCAGTGGTGATCCTTGGAAAATCATTGCTTGTGCAATTTTTGGTGCTTCAACACTCTTCTTATATGGATTCTCTACGCTCTACCATTCTCTCAAAGGCACAGCGAAAAATTTCTTTCAGAAGCTTGATTACATCGCGATCTATATCATGATCGCGGGAACCTACACCCCGTTTACCTTAGTCACTCTTCGCCCCACGGAAGGCCCTTGGATTTTCGCTCTTATCTGGGCTCTGGCTATTCTTGGAATCCTTCAAGAAATTTTTAGAAAAGCTTCTCCTCAACGAAAGCTCAGTCTGTTTCTCTATCTCATTATGGGATGGCTCGTTGTGGGTGTTGGACAAACTCTGTTTCGCGAACTGAGCTTCACTGGACTTTTCTGTTTGGTCCTTGGAGGAATCTTCTATACGGCAGGCGTTGTTTTCTTCGTGAACGATCACCGCTGGAAACATGCCCATGGAATCTGGCATCTCTTTGTGCTCGCTGGATCCAGTGCCCATTTTGTGAGTGTCTTCGCTGAACTGGTGTGAATTGTATTTTGGCAGCTGAGCTCAACTTTAAGTCTTTTTCGTCAGGATTCATCCGATCTCTTGGGTGTCCAACCCAAAGGAGAACCTACGAAAAAAGTGCTTTTGACAACAGCCACTCTGATCTTTTTCTCGAGCACTTCATTTGCCAATGATCCCAAGACCTCACTTGCAGCTTTGAAGGCCACTCTCGAAAAAATGGGAGCTCCAAGTGTCGAAGGCTCTGTGATAGTCGGCGACAAAGATATCCCACAACTCCAGTTCGGACCACGTCCGGTCAACAATAACTAGACCGTAGTTGATAGTATCAAAATGCAACACGGGGGCACGGCAACTTTATGTGTTAAATCGGGCAACGACTTCGTTCGAGTGAGTACAAATGTTTTGAAAGACGATGAAACTCGCGCGGCAGGGACGCCTCTGGCAAAAAATAAAACGTATGAAACTGTGAGCAAGGGTGAAACATTCTGCGGAGATATCGAAATCTTAGGAAATCCCTACACCACTTGCTTTGAACCCATCAAAAATGCCAAGACCGAAATTATCGGTATCTACTACGTCAGATACCAAAAGTAATTCCTTGAAAAAGGGGCTCCATGAGAGGACTTTTCGAGCGTGTCATCACAGCACTGAGCATTCCAATGCTTCTTGTGATTGCGATTTCCACTTTTATCTTTACCCCAGTGGATAGCTTTGAGCAAAAGCTAGAAAGTCTTCTCCAAAACACTTTGCCCTCATTGACCACAAGTCTCGAAATTAGTTCTCAACTCAATAAAGCAAACTCTGTGATGCTCACTGTACTCGTTCATGGGAGCAATCCCGAACTGGCCGCAAGCTACGTTCCTGATCTTGAACTGGAGCTCGACAATATTCGCATGTCTTTCGAGCGGTATGAGAAATATGAGATAGAAGCAACCGCTGCCAATCTTAGAAGTACAGCTTTGGGTCACTGGAAAGCAGTGAAAGCACAAACGGCTCAATTCATCCAACTTGCGCAAGAGAAAAAAAGGAAATCGGACGGATTTTCTGTTTCTTGTTTTACAAGAAACAGAAATCGCCAACGAACACGCAGATTTCGTAAGTCAACGTTGGTTCCATTGAGGTGGTCGCAGAGACCAGGGACAGGATTTTGAGTCAGTTATAAATGATTACCTTTTTCGCCCCAAGATTGCTTCCAAATCCGCGACCTTTTCATGAGCTTCAAGCCATTGAGTTTCAGAATCATTTAAAGCAATTTCTATTTCAGAAAGTCGTTTAAAGAGCTCTTGAGCCTCAAACCCGATCACTTGAGAAGATTTTTCAACAAGATCGAGCTTTTCTTTTTCAAGTCTCGCTGTTTGAGATTCTAGATCTGTGATTCTTTTCTTGAGTTTTCTTAATTCTGATTCAGCCTCTTTGCGATGGAAGAAGCTTGAGTCCTTCTCCCCCCCGGAAGAACTTACTTGTTTTTGGGAATTCTTGATTTCGGGGACTTCACTCATTTCGCTTTGTAGTTTTTGCTGCTGTGACCACACATAGTCATCATAGCTTCCAGGATAGTCCAAAAGCTGACCTTGCTCGATTTCAAGAATTCGAGTTGCGACTCGTCTGACAAAAGTCCGATCATGGGAAATAAAC
>JBKCXY010000151.1:0-3686 GCA_046315835.1 Pseudobdellovibrionaceae bacterium
GTGTCAATGGGTGTCAGTGTGGATTGTGCCAAGGCGGCTGTCGAAGCTGCCGATATTGTGGTGGCCGAGGTCAATCAGCAGATGCCCCGGGTTCATGGGGATGGCTTCATCCATATCGATGACATTGATTTTACGGTGGAAGTCGACCGCCCTATCTACAGTCCCCCACGGAAAAAACTCACCGAGGTGGAACTGAATATTGGGAAAAATGTCTCGGAACTCGTCGAAAATGGAGCCACCCTTCAGCTGGGGATTGGGGCGATTCCTGATGCTGTGTGTGCCCATCTCAAAAACCATCAAGATCTCGGCATTCACACGGAAATGTGGACCGATGGAGCATTTGATCTGGTGAAGTCGGGCGTTGTGACCAATCGTCTCAAGAAATTTCATCAGGGAAAAGTGACGTCGTGCTTTTTGATGGGCTCAAGAGAAATGTATGACTATGTTCACGACAATCAGGCTGTTCTTAACCTTGAAGCCAGCTACACCAACTATCCCTTGAACATCATTCGAAACCCTCAAGTCACAGCGATCAACTCAGCTGTGGAAATTGATCTCACGGGCCAAGTGTGTGCCGATTCCATCGGCTCAAAAATCATTTCCGGTGTGGGCGGGCAAATGGATTTTATGCGCGCGGCCGCGCTGAGTGAGGGTGGTAAACCCATTTTAGCTCTGTCGTCGACCACAAAATCTGGAGCCTCACGTTTGGTGGTGCAACTCAAGCCCGGAGCCGGCGTCGTGACGACGAGGGCCCATGTCCACCATGTGGTGACCGAGTATGGTTCTGTGAACTTGTACGGAAGAACTTTGGGGGAACGAGCAAAGCTTTTGATCAGCATAGCTCACCCGAGCCACCGCGAAGCGCTGGAAAAACAGTGGCGAGCAAGATGAAGTGGCCGCCCCAGCTGCTTTAATCCATGACCTTAGCTTCATTGGTTTTTAAGCCCGTCAATGGTCCTGAACACGTTGGACACACATTGCGCTAGGGAATCAGTTCATTCAGCAATCTCAGGATTTCAAGAGCTAGCAAAACTAGACTCAGAAACTCCTGAAGAAATTTGAAAATACGACGAACAGTAACCCGGTGTGGTTTACTGTCCGACATATGAACCTCCTTCGTAAGAATGAAGGTTCAGGTCTCTTAAAAGCGAAACTGGGGATGCCGGTTTCGCTTTTTGTATTGAGCGTGCGCAAATTCGGCGTCAGTCAATATACCCATTGAATGTTTTCTGTTTCAGAGTGACTATGTAAAAATGAAGGTGTCTCGCCTGATTGCAACAATTTTTGCACTCCTCATCAGCAAACAAATTCGGGCACAAGCCTGCGAAAAGTGGTTTTCTCAAGGAAATATAAAATCTGGTCCGACCTGTCTTACCAGCTGCGCACTGATTCCAATTGATATGAGTAATTTTGAATGTCCTTCAAAATGCCCTGAGCTCTGTAAGTCAGGTCGAGCAGAGTCTTTCGTGTTCAAACTCACTGAGCTGTATCCAGGACTCACTGCAAGCGAACGTGCATTGGCGGCTAAAGAACCCACTAAGATGCTGAAGTCCTATCAGTTAAGCCATACCGCTGAGGGTATCTGTAAGCAAAAGTTTCCAACATCAGCGACAAATGATGAAAGCGATGCGTGCAGACATTTTGTATGGGCGGGACTGCTAACTCATGCTTTTGGCAGAGCTTTCGCTGAGGAAGTACTTTTTGCTCACGAGCAAGAACCGACACAGCCTGGAGAAGAGCGTGCAATGGATTTGGCAAACAACCAACGAGGAATTTCCCTTACTGAAGAGCTTCTCAAGGCGCGAAAGTTCTCATATGATGTGCTTCTAGAACAATTCCAGCAGGAATTGGATTCTGGACATCTCGTTGTGCTAAGAAAGAAGACCGGAGGCTCGAAGTGAAAATGAGAAGCGTTATTCTCGTGCTCGTCTTTTCAGCTGTAACTGCATTGGGGGTGGATCATTTTTGGAAAGGTGATTTGATGAGCGAAACTCGCGTCGCTCAAAAATGGGGAAAATCGCCTTTAGATGTTAAGGTTTTTAAGTCTGCTAATGAGGGTCAAAGAGCAAAAATGGCTTTCAGTCTTTTGAACCAGCAGAAAGAGTTTAAAGGAAAGCATGTTTCGGAGATCCGTGAAATTTTTGGAAACCCTGACGGCTTTTACTTCAGCGACGTTTTTCCAGCCTACTTGATTCAGACAGCCTCCACGAATAAAGAAGAGTCTTGGCAAATAGTTTTTATGTTGAATACTGAACGCAGGGTCGAGAAAATCATCGTCCATAAAAACTGTTGTGATTAATCTCCCATGCCTGAACTTCCTGAGGTCGAGACAGTTCGACGAGAATTAGAACAGATTTTCTTGCAAGATCCAGTGATCGAAAAAGTACGCTATCGTCGCCGGGATTTGCGCGAGGTGATGCCGCAGAATTTGTTGTTGGTGCGTAAATTGAACATTTCGCAAGTTGTTCGCCGTGCAAAATATTTGATCTTCGAGACCAAGCAGCACGGGGCTTTGATTTCGCATTTGGGGATGACCGGAACCTGGCGAAGTGTGCCGATGGGGTCAGATTTAGGGCCCCATGATCATGTGATTCTTGAGCGCAAGCGGGATTGGTTGGTGTTTCGGGATCCGCGCCGGTTTGGAATTTTTGATTGGGCTGAATCCGGCCCGTGGCAAGATCAAGTCCGATTTCAGCATTTAGGACCTGAGCCACTGTCCGCGGATTTTACGGCGGAGTATCTCTGGCAACACCTCAAGAAACGGAAAACGGCTGTCAAAGTGGCTTTGATGGATCAGGAGCTGGTGGTGGGTGTGGGGAATATTTATGCCTCTGAAGTTCTGTTTCGGGCCCGGGTTCGGCCGGGGCTTTCGAGTTGTCGGGTGTCTTTGGCTCGATGCTGGCAAATTTGTGAAAAGACTAAGGAAGTTCTTTCTCAAGCGATTTGCCTTGGGGGCTCATCCATCCGAGATTTTTCTGGAGCCAGCGGGTACGAGGGGAGCTTTCAAACTCAGCATTTTGTCTATGGCCGAGCAAGGGAGGCCTGTGTGATATGTGCAACTAAAATTCACTCCAAGGTTATGGGGGGGCGATCGACTTATTGGTGTCCTCTGTGTCAGAAATGAAGTTTAAAAAGGCTATTGACGCTGTCTTAATTCTCGGTAAAGTATTGGCTTAAGTAAGAAATAACAAACACAAAAAATTTTTTGTGATTACGAAAGGAAAACACCATGAAATTGATCGTTGCTGCTGCTGTTATCGCATTGGCTTTCACAACTGGCTTCACATGCTCTAAGAACACACCTGCTGAAGCTCCTGCTACAACTGAGACGACTGTTGCTCCAGTTGACCCTGCGGCTCCTGCTGCAGAAGGCACAACTACTGAGACAACTGTTGCACCTGCAACTAACTAGTCTCTCAACTTGTTCTTAACCAAGAGCAATGCCAAAGGCCTGAGTGATCCTCAGGCCTTTTTGTTTTTTATCACCTGTGGTTTCACTGGACACTGAACCGAAACATTGGTCTCATTGTAGCTGAAACGAACAGTGGATTTGCAGAAAGGATTTTCAGCGTGGAATCACTTGAATTTTATGGAATGTTTGTGAGTTCGCCAGGCCTTTATGCCTTGGCAACGGTGCTCACCGTTGTTGTGGTGGGATTTTTCGGAAGCCCCATGTGGCTTTGGAC
>JBKCXY010000152.1:0-1936 GCA_046315835.1 Pseudobdellovibrionaceae bacterium
CATGAAGCTTTTTTCTTTTTTCCGCTCTCAGCGGGTTTTCGTTCTTGATATCCGTCATGGAAAGATCCTTTGTTCTAAAAATTACAGCGCACGGCCTGCAAAGATGTCCTGCACTTTGTGCAAGAGCTGGATGGCTTCGGCCTTGGGTCTTTGGAACGCATTTCGCCCCATGATGCTTCCGAAACCACCGCCGTGAGCCAGCTCACCGACTTCTTTCAACAGATCATCCGTGCCTTTAGCCTCGCCGCCTGAGAAGATCACAATGCGTTTTCCGGCAAATGAGCTCTGCACAATGTGACGAGCTCGGTCTGCCAGCGTGCTCACTTTGATTCCTTGGGCTTCATACACTTTGCGAGCAGCATCTTGCTCAATGTGCGCTGTGGGAGGCTTTACTTTGATGATATGCGCACCCAACTGAGCGGCGATATGAGCCGCATACGCGACAACGTCGATGCCTGTTTCGCCCTCCTTCGAAAGCTGCTCCCCGCGAGGGTAAGACCACATCACCACGACAAGACCTGCTTCTTTGGCTTTCTGAGCGGCGAAACGAATTTCTTCGTACTGGTCTTTGCGAGCGGAAGAGCCAGGATAAATCGTGAAGCCGATCGCTGTGCAACCTAAGCGTAATGCATCATCCACATTGGACGTCAGGGCTGAAATAGGTGATTTGTTGGTGAAAAGACTGTCTGAGTTATTCACTTTGAGAATCAAAGGAATCTCACCGGCAAAGTCGCGAGCGCAGGCTTCCAGCGCACCGAGAGGAGCTGCATAAGCATTACAGCCAGACTCGATCGCCAGTTGGAAGTGAAATGCGGGATCATAACCATCTGGATTTTTCGCAAAACTGCGAGCCGGTCCGTGCTCAAAACCTTGATCGACGGGAAGAATCACCATTTTTCCGGTGCCTTTGAGTCGACCGTGGTTCAACATTCTTGCGATGTTGGTGAGGGTTCCAATGTTGTCTGCTCCATACCAGGACAGTATTTCTCTTACTCTTGGTGTCATATTGCTGTAGCTCCTGCTTGTTTTGAAAGCGAAAAAAGTATTGGCTTTTGCCAGTGAAATCAAGGACCCATTGACTTTTCCGGCCCCTGGGCGGAAACCCTACGCCATGAGCCAAAATTCTAATATCACAGTGAATGTACAAGTCACGATCGAAAGCACCCCCAACCCTGCCACCCTGAAGTTCAATTTGAACACGCAGATTGTGGAGTCAGGGATTGATTTCCCAACAGCGCAAGAAACCGATCGCTCGCCACTGGCAGCGAAGCTCTTTGGTTTTCCGTGGACAGCGGGTGTGTATTTGGGGCCACAGTTTGTGTCGGTGACCAAGCAAGACTGGGTGGATTGGGATGTTTTGGCGGAGCCCTTAGCAGGACTGATCAAAGAGCACTTGGAACGCGGCGAAGGGATTTTATCTGAAGCCGTCGAAGTTCAAGGCAATGAATTCGAAGAGTCAGACACGGACGAGATCAAACAAATCAAAACCATTTTGGCCCGAGAGATCAGACCCGTGGTCGCCCTTGATGGGGGTGATGTGGTGTTTGCGAAGTACGAGGACCAAGTGTTGTACATTCAAATGAAAGGCTCGTGCTCTGGCTGTCCTTCTTCTCAAGCCACACTCAAAGAAGGCATCGAAGTCCGGTTCAAAGAGCTCATGCCCTCCATCAAAGAAGTCCGCGCAGTTTAGCCAGCAAATTATTGAGCCACCCACCTTTACAGTGCGAATAAGAGATTGCTCTGGACTAGACACTTTTACAATTGCCTCAAAATCCTGTCCGCGGGTCTTCGCTAAAAACTGACTCAAAATCCTGTCCCTGGTCTCTGCTACCGCCTCAATGGAGCCAACGTTGACTTACGAAATCTGCGTGTTCGTTGGTGATTTCTGTTTCTTGTAAAACAAGAAACAGAAATTCCGTCCGATTCCCCTTTTTTC